>LKPX01000086.1 GCA_001443525.1 Desulfobacteraceae bacterium RAAP-1
GCTAAAAGGACTCAACATAAATTAGAAATTGGGGCAGCGCCACTCCGCTGCAAATCGATCGGTTACCATCTTAAACTCGACTCTTTTTTGTCTTGACATATGGGTCCACTTCACTGCCGATGTGGTCGGACAAAAGGTGCTGCTTAAAATCAAAGATGGCCACATCCGGTTTTACGACGACCAGAGGCTTCTTGCTACCTATGAAGAAGCTCCCGAAAAAGGCAGCTGGGTTATGAATGCTTCTTTCACGGAGCAGCTTCTGCAAAACCGGAAACAACACACAGCAAACCCATATGTCAAAGTGAAAGCACGGGCCACCCGTGGACTAGTCAACGGCAGTTTGTTTCCTCAGGTTGCCAGCAGGCCGCTTTCGTTTTATGACCAGTTTGCTCAAGGAGGTGCATCATGGAACAACTGATCTGTGATCGGCTCCGGGACAACTTGAATCGGCTAAAGCTCAACCAGGCCGCCAGCATGCTCGATGACATTCTGGAGCAAGCAGAATCGGATCAGAGATCCTACCTGTTGGATTCCAAATTCTTTGGCCTCCCTTTTCCTGATTATCTGGAACAAGTGAAGTCGGTTTCAGGTTAAATGGACGGAAATGGGGCATACATATGAAGTCAATCGGATTGCTGGACGATCTTGCCCTTTGGACAGTTCGCTTCAGGTACTGAAGGTGTATTTTTTTCTCGGATTGTTTTCGGCTTGTCCTTTCGGTCGGAATGAGGGAATAGATATGGTCATCTGAAAAATCTTTTTGAATCGAACAAGAATTATTAGCGATTGAAGGAGAATAACCATGAGTATTCTACATGATATTTTTGGTGGACTTGACATCCCTGAAAGTGACGAAGTATTTGCTGGAGATTCACATACGGACATTTTAGGAGGGAGCATTGACACGTTTCATAACAGCCAAATGGTCGATCACGCCACCCCAAATGTGTTCGGCGGCATGGATCATCACGATCTGTCCGGTCAGATTTCTTATTCAACGAGCCCCAATGTATCGGGCGGCGTGGATACATTTCATAATGGTCAAATGGTCGATCACGCTACCCCAAATGTGTTCGGCGGCATGGATCATCATGATCCATCAGGCCAGATTTCTTATTCAACTCGACCCAATATTTTTGGAACAGCAGATTTTCATTCTAAATTTTTTAAATAGATGAGGCATCTAATGCGGGTTCCAGCTTGAATGCGCTGCGATTCGACATATGAAGTACCGTTTTATCGCTGTTCACTTACTTTTATATGAAAATGGAAAATTTACAAATTAATTAAAGCGGATAGTCTTGTCCCATTTTCATCATTCGTTGTGCCCGTATCAGGCATGGGGGTTAAAAAGGGCATGGTACACTTTCAATCCGTGCTGTGGTTGAAAGACGCCCACAACACGGCGCCGCAGATAAGCGCTCCTCCAAAGAGCGTTCGAAGAGATGGAATCTCATGCAGCATGAGCCATGCCAGCAGGATGCCATAGACAGGTTCCAGACCGAAAACGATACTGGCTGTCTGTGCGCGAAGGGTTCGAAGGCTCGCCACCACCAGCCCCTGCGCCAGTGCGGTAAACACGACGCCGAGTATGATCAGAAGCAGAATATCCTGTCCGGTGACAGCGCTTTTCCAATGAAGCGCAGCGGGCAGCGCGCATAAAGTGGCAACTATCTGCTGATAAAATGCTACAGTGATTGCGGGATACTTTCGGACATAAGAGCGGCTCAAAAGCGACAGCAGCGCAAAGGTGAAAGCCGATAGAATTCCCCACAAGACTCCTTGCGTCAAATGATTACGGATGTCGAAACTGGGCGTTACCAGAACGAGTCCTGCGACCACAGCCAATGCTGTGATCACATTGCGGTGGCACAAGCGTTCGTTGAAAAAAATCGGTTCGAGAAATGTGACAAACAGCGGGAACGTCGAAAATGAGAGCAGGCCGAGAGCGACCGTAGAAACCTGTATGGACAGAAAAAAAGTGAACCAGTGCATTGCCAGGATCATGCCCGAAAGTGCCAGCATGAGTAAATCTTTCCGGTTGCGTATTCGCAAGCTCAAATGGGTCAACACGGCCGCCGCCGCCAGGGTGATGCTGCCGAAAGCAGTTCTTCCACAGGTGATGACCATAGGGCTGACGGCGATAAACTTGGCAAAAAGACCTACGCCGCCGGCCAGCAGCACCGCCGTATGGATTTGAATCAGACCTGTCCGTTTTTTCAGAGTGTCCATATTGATGGCTTCGTAAAAAGTCGATTTTTAGACGGTTTCGTAAAAAGTTCGCAGGCAAGGTTTATATCAGATTATACGGTAAAAGTATTCCCATAAACACCATACCTCTGCATTGCAGTGCTGCAACCTGAAATTATTGCGGGGTTGCAATCATACGACAGGAATCTGGCTTTGATGGCTCTGCGCAAAACAACTGTCGATGGGCATGATATTTGCTTTATCAAAATGGAGTCGTCACCATTGAAGGCGCGGAACGCCTTCGCACTTTGAGCGGGAGATACAACCCCATTTGAGTTGTACTGAGTCGGAGCGGTGCAGCTGCGATGTGTGCAGCGGAGTTAACGTGACATCCACATACTGGATGAAACCTGAAAGGAGATTGAGAAATTATGGCGCAAATGTCTGAACGCATGCAGGAATTGTTCAACAAAGTTCGAACAGTGGTACTTTCCACGGCGAGTCTCGATGGTGTCCCCAACGTTGTTCCAGTCGGGGCTAAAAAGATCATTGACAGTGAAACGATTTTAATATCGGATCAGTTTCTCAACAAAACCCTTGCCAACATGAAAGCCAACCCCCGGGTCGCCATCACATTTTGGGATGGGCATGAGGGATACCAGTTAAAAGGAGCTGTGGTGATCGAAACCACCGGGGCGCGATTTGAAGAAACAGCCCGGTGGATTGATGAAATGAGTCACAAGACCGGAATGCCCCTGAAATCCAAAGGCGCCGTAATCCTGAAGATCGAAGAAATCTATGGCGTATCACCAGGCCCTGGGGCCGGGAAATATCTGGCGTAGTTCGTCGGATACCGGTTATCGTTGAAAAAGCACGTCCTGCTTCCATGCCCTTTAAAGGGTGTGGGAGGAGGAAAATACCTTGGATATTTCCCCGTTCAACCCCCCTTCATCAGTTCCTGAAATTTTGCGATTGAAAACCAACTCTGGATTTTTCACGAAATTGTCAAATTTTGACTTGCTATTTTCTGAAAATTGTTACAAGAAAAAAGGTTACATAAAGGGCAATCTGCTCTGCGTTAAACACTGTCCTTCGCGATGGAGGCGTATTTGTTATAACGCCCCATTATCCAGGGATTTCTGCGCTCTGCATCTGAATTTTTTTGCATAAGCCATCCGGATTTCGATTTTTTACAGGCGTTGTCTGTAGATCCAAGCCCGTCAGCTTGTTTTTTGGATTTTTTGTCCTATTATAAAATCCTAATTGTCTGTAACTGAGAGGTCATGGCCTTTTAAGGAGAAAAACAGCATGTGTCGTTTATTTGCCATAACCAGTGAAGAACCGCTTTCGCCCATGGTGGCCTTTAAAGCTCTGGATGTCATGCGTGAAGGGCATGACGGTTCCGGTGTCGGGCTTTTTTTGCGAGATCTGGGCGGTCCTTTTGAAGAAATGAAAGATGCGCCGATTCTTTCCGGAATTTTTACGGAAAATGGGCTGAAGCGCCTGGATACATTTATGATGAATCTGGGATTCATGACCAAATACAAACTGCCGATCAAGGTTTCCAGAACTCCACCGGCAGGAATTCCCAAGCGTGATATCTACCTCGTCCGCGCCTATGAATATCCGGAGGAGTGGGATGGACTGAGCCAGCAGGAGCTTTACAGCCGGCTGGTGAGCGTTCGCCTCCAGTTACGGAAGATGGGCGAGGCGGAACACGATATGATGGTCTTTTCTTTCTGGCCGGATGTCATCATGATCAAGGAAATCGGCGAGCCGCTCAAAGTTGCTCAGCATTTGAAGCTTGATCGCAAAGACCTCAAAGCCAGGGTGATCATGGCCCAGGGGCGTCAGAACACCAACTACGCCATTAATCTGTACGCCTGCCATCCTTTTTTTCTTGAGGGGTTTTCTACAATGACCAACGGAGAAAACACGGCGTTTATTCCTATCAAGGACTATTTGCAGTCCCGCGGCGTACCGGGATATACCGGCTATCAGTCCGATTCCGAGGTCTTCACCCATATTCTGCACTACAGCCAGATGCGGTTAGGGCTGGGCATTGAAGCCTACAAACACATCATTACGCCGCTTCAAGACAAGGAAATCGCTGTGCATCCGAATGCCGCCCTCTTGCAGAGCCTCAAACAGTCCTGCAGGCGCCTGATCATTGACGGACCGAACTGCGTTATCGGAAGCCTTCCGGATCACAGCCTGTTCATGGTACAGGATCGCAAGAAACTTCGTCCGGGTGTTGTCGGCGGAAGACCTGGCAAATATGCGTTTTCATCTGAAATCTGTGGTCTGGATGCCGCTATTCCGGATCGCGACAAGAGTCTGGATTTTCAACCCATGCACACCGATACAGCTATTGTCGGCCCCAATCGTCAGGAGGTAACCACATGCCGTCAAACCGCCCCATTACCCCTTCCACGCTGAGCGTCAGGGATCTGCCCTGGCAGATCGTTTGGGATAAGGATAAATGCACATTATGTGGGCAGTGTACGGCCATATGTCCTGTACATGCCTTAGAGCTGGGGGTTTTTCGTAAAAGAACCGTCGCGTTGCCGCTTGGAATCATCGGCGCTCCCCCTGAGAATCACACGCAGTTGTTTTACGGCATCCGCCAGAAAACGGATCCGGCGTTTGCCTGTGTGGGTTGCGCCATGTGTACGATGGTCTGCCCGAACGGCGCCATTTCACCTCATCGCAGTGATGACATGGATAAACTGGTGTTCCACAGAGACCGCGGCGGTCTTCCCCGAAGTCGTGGAGGCAGGCGCAATACGCCTGGAACAGTTCTGGATCAGATCAAATTCATCCGGATTTCCATGCTGACCGACCCGGCGCTGGATGCCGGCAGACACGAATTTGAAATTCGGACGCTGCTCGGCCGGGTGTTGCCTCCGGAAGACAATCTGAAATTTATCCGCCAAAACGGATGGATTCCGCCGGTGCGTGAAATCTATCCGCTGATGATCGGCGGTATGTCATTTGGCGCGCTGTCTCCCAACATGTGGGAAGGGCTTCAGATGGGCGTGGTTTATCTGAACGAAGAGCTGGGAATGCCTGTCCGGATCAGTACCGGAGAAGGCGGATGTCCTCCCAGACTCCTGCGCTCCCGCTTTTTAAAGTATGTGATTCTCCAGATCGCCAGCGGTTATTTCGGATGGGATGAAATCATCCATGCCATTCCGGATATGAAGGAAGACCCTTGCGCTATTGAAATCAAGTATGGACAGGGCGCCAAGCCCGGAGACGGCGGACTTTTGATGTGGTATAAGGTTAACCGCCTGATTGCGGCGATTCGAGGGGTCCCGGCGGGCGTCAGCCTTCCGAGCCCGCCCACCCATCAGACCCAGTATTCCATCGAGGAATCCGTGGCCAAGATGATTCAGTCCATGTCCATGGCCTGGGGGTTTCGTGTTCCTGTTTATCCTAAAATATCAGGAACTTCGACGGCAATGGCGGTTCTAAACAACCTGACGCGAAACCCCTATGCCGGAGGGTTGGGCATTGATGGCGAAGATGGCGGTACGGGCGCGGCCTACAATATCTCCATGAATCATATGGGGCATCCGATTGCCAGCAATATCCGCGACGCCTATCTGGGGCTTGTAACTGCAGGTATGGAAAACGAGATACCGCTGATCGCCGGTGGCGGCATCGGAAAAAGCGGTAATCTGGCGGCTAACGCGGCGGCGCTGATCATGCTGGGCGCAAGCGGCATTCAGGTCGGTAAATATATCATGCAGGCCACCGCCGGATGTGTGGGCGCCGAGAGCGACCGCTGCAACATCTGCAACATCGGTCAATGTCCTAAAGGCATCACTTCTCAGGACCCGAGGCTGTACCGCAGACTCGATCCGGAACTGGTGGCGCAGCGCCTGGTGGACGTTTTTCTGAGCTTCGATATGGAACTCCGAAAAATCATCGCTCCGCTGGGCCGGTCAACGTCCCTGCCGATCGGTATGTCCGATGCCCTGGGCGTCAGCGATTATCATATTGCTGAACGTTTGAAAATCAATTACGTGGTGTAATTTTGGCGGCTTTTTACGAAGCCGTTCATTCAGAATTCATCGTTCTTATCGCGGAGCATAAGGTCCATGGATGACAAGTTGATTACCATTTCTGGAAAAATAGACGGGATACGTCTGGATTCCCGTATCCTTGAAGAACAGATTCAGGATGCCGTGGCGAAAGGGTACCGGCAGCTGGAGGTTCAGGCGTTCGGGCAGCACGGTATTGGCGGCAGGCTCTGGCGGGCAGGCAGCGATCCGGTGCATGTGACGGTTCAGGGATATTCGGGACAGCGATTGGGGTCTTTGGGATTTCCCAATACCCTGATCGAGGTCAATGGACCGGTCTCCGACGATGTCGGCTGGCTCAACGCCGGCGCTCAGATCGTGGTTCGCGGTAACGCGGGAAATGGCGCGGTCAATGCCATGTCGCAGGGAAAAGTTTATATTGCCGGCAATATCGGCTCTCGTGGTATGACGATGACCAAACAGAACCCCCGGTTTCCTGCGCCCGAACTCTGGGTGCTGGGTTCGGTCGGAGACTATTTCGGCGAGTTCATGGCAGGTGGTGTTGCCGTTATTTGCGGCATTCATCCGCAATGCCCCGATAATGTACTCGGGTATCGTCCGCTGGTAGGAATGGTGGGCGGCAAGGTGTTTTTCCGGGGGCCTCACAAGGGTTTCAGCCAGGTGGACGCCAAGATAGCTCCTATTACGGAAGAAGACTGGCAGTGGCTTACCCGGAACCTGGAGGCTTTTCTTCGAACGATCGAACGGCCTCATCTGTTGGAATCTTTGATACAGCCGGACGCGTGGCAGTTGCTGGTCGCCCGTACGCCCAAGGAAAAGGCCGGCAGGCAGCGCCGACCGATGGCCTCGTTTCACCGGGATGTCTGGGACAAGGAACTGGGAAAGGGTGGATTGCTCGGCGATCTGGTGTCTTCAGACCGGGGCCCGATTCCGTTGATCCCGACTGGTAATTTGCGGCGTTATGCGCCGGTCTGGGAAAACCGGAAATACAAGTCGCCGTGCGAAGCCAGTTGCCCTACCGGAATTCCTGTCCCGGAACGGTGGCGTCTGATTCGTGAGGGCCGGGTGGATGAAGCCGTGGATCTGGCGCTGACCTATACGCCGTTTCCAGCGTCGGTTTGCGGATATCTGTGCCCCAACCTGTGTATGCAGGCGTGTACCCGTCAGCAGGCGCAGATGCCAGCGGTGGATATCACCCGGCTCGGAAAGGCCAGTATTGATGCAAAACTTCCAAATCTGCCTGAAATTACGGGGAAATCAATTGCAATTATCGGAGCCGGTCCTGCGGGGTTGTCGGTGGCATGGCAATTGCGGCTGAAAGGGCACAATGTCACGGTTTTTGATCTGGCAGGCAGTATGGGCGGCAAGATGGCGTCTGTCATCCCTGAAACCAGGATACCGAAAGCCATTATAACTGCGGAACTGGAGAGAGTCCAAAGCGTTATCCCTCATGTGCATCTCCGGCAGCAATTGGAAAAAGCGGACATCGAGCGTTTTCAGGAAGATTACGATTTCCTGGTGATTGCCGTAGGCGCGCAAAAACCGCGAATGTTGCCCATTCCCGGCAAGGAGCGGGCGCTGACAGCGCTGGAGTTTCTGAAACAGAGCAAGGCCGGCGATATCCGTTCCGGAAAGCAGGTGGTTATTATCGGCGCCGGCAATGTCGGTTGCGATGTAGCAACAGAAGCCCATCGGCTGGGAGCGGAAAGTATCACGCTTCTGGATGTTCAGGAACCGGCTTCTTTCGGCAAAGAAAGAAAGGACGCCGAGGCTGCCGGCGCGGTTTTCCGCTGGCCTTGTGTCACGCGTGAAATTACGGCGGACGGGGTCATTCTTTCTACTGGTGAAAAAATTCCCGCAGACAGAGTGGTCGTCTCCATCGGGGATGCGCCGGATCTGGAATTCCTTCCGGGAGACATCCTGACAGAGCGTGGATACATCCAGGTCAACGCGGATTACCAGACATCCGTCCCTACGATTTTTGCTATCGGCGATGCGGTAAAACCAGGGCTTCTGACAGATGCCATCGGTTCCGGCAGAAAGGCGGCGCTGGCCATACTTCATACCATCGATCATCAAATACCGGAGGCGGACGATCGCTCGGTAATTGAACTTCGGCGGGTATCTCTGGAATATTTCGATCCCCGCATCACCGAATTTACGGATGTGGATAGTTGCGGCAGCCAGTGCTCATCCTGCGGAGCGTGCCGGGATTGCGGCATTTGCGTGGCCATCTGCCCCCAGGTCGCTATCCGCCGAATGGAGATAATCCCTGACGGCTATGAATACCGGGTGGACGCCGATCGGTGTATCGGCTGCGGATTTTGCGCCGGCGCCTGTCCCTGTGGCGTGTGGAATCTTGTTGAAAACCCGCTGGTGGAATGATACAAAAAGGAATATGAAAAAAGCCATTTTAGCACTGGAAGACGGGCGGACATTTGCCTGTCAGAGCTTTACAGGTCCCGGCGAAGCCAGCGGCGAAGCAGTCTTCAATACCAGTATGACTGGCTACCAGGAAGTGCTGACCGATCCTTCGTACCGGGGGCAGGTGGTTGCCATGACCTATCCGCTGATCGGCAATTATGGGGTCAATCCCCAGGATGTCGAATCTGATCGCGTTCAGGTGGCCGCTTTTGTGGTTAAGGAATATCAGCCTGTTCCCAGCAATTTCCGTTCAAAGGCATCTCTGGGCGACTACCTCATACAAAATCATGTGATGGGAATCGACGGGCTGGATACCCGGGCGCTTACGCTGCACTTGCGAAATGCCGGGGCGATGCGGGTTTTCATCTCCACAGAAGATACAGACCCTCTTTCCTGCGTCCGGAAAGCCAGAGCTATTTCCAGCATGACCGGTCAGGATCTCGCAACCGTGGTCTCCACGCCAACGCCGTACCGGTGGGTGCAGGAGACACCTGTACCGCTTGAAGGCGATTTCAGGAGATTGTCTCTGGCGGTCTGGAAACAGCGTGGACAGCGGCGTTCGGTGGTGGCTTTTGATTATGGTATCAAATACAATATTCTCCGGCTGCTGGAGGCGTCCGGCTGTGAGGTCGTTGTGGTGCCGGCGTCAACTTCCGCCGCCGATGTCCGTCGTATGGAACCGGACGGCATCTTTTTATCCAACGGCCCTGGTGATCCGGCGCCTGTAGCCTATGCGGTTCAAACCATCCGGGAGCTTCTGGGATACAGACCCATCTTTGGCATCTGTTTGGGAATCCAGCTTTTGGGCCTTGCAATGGGAGGCGTTACCTATAAGCTGAAATTCGGTCATCGGGGAGCCAACCAGCCGGTCAAGAATCTGAAAACAGGGCGTATTGAGATCACTTCTCAGAATCACGGCTTTGCCGTGGATATTGCCACGTTGAATCCGGATGATGTCGAAATCACCCACATCAATCTCAACGATCAAACGCTGGAAGGATTCCGGCACCGCACCTTGCCTGTTTTTGCGGTTCAGTACCATCCGGAAGCCTCTCCGGGTCCCCACGACGCCCGATATTTATTCGATGAATTCAACCGGCTGATGGCCGGCCACTAAAAATCCGTGAGAGGTGAAATACAAGGTATGCGAGGCTTGTTTCATACCTTATTCACCTTCTTTTTACCCCAGATATTTCGGCAATCAAACTATGCCCAAACGTACAGATATCCATAAAATTCTGATTATCGGTGCAGGTCCGATCATTATCAGCCAGGGATGTGAATTCGATTATTCCGGCACCCAGGCATGCAAGGCCCTGAAAGAAGAAGGTTATGAAGTGGTGCTGATCAACAGCAACCCCGCCACCATCATGACAGATCCCGATATGGCCGACCGGACATACATCGAACCCATTACGCCGGAAACCATCGCCCGGATCATCGAACGTGAGCGTCCCTGCGCTGTACTGCCGACACTGGGCGGTCAGACCGGTCTAAATACCGCCATTCAGGTCGCCGAGCTGGGCGTTCTGGAAAAATACGGGGTTGAGATGATCGGGGCTACCATTCCGTCCATCCGAAAGGCGGAAGATCGAGACCTGTTCCGTCATGCCATGGAAAAAATCGGGCTTCGTATTCCCCGCAGCGGCATTGCCACAGACATGGAGCAGTGTCGATCTGTTGCCGCTGAAATCGGTTTTCCCATTATTATCCGGCCCAGTTTCACCCTCGGCGGCACCGGCGGCGGGGTCGCTTATAATGCCGAAGACCTGGAGGTTATCGCCAAGGCAGGGCTCGATGCCAGTATGATCAGCCAGATTATGCTGGAAGAATCGGTTCTGGGCTGGAAAGAATACGAACTTGAAGTAATGCGGGACCATAACGACAACGTGGTCATTATCTGCTCCATCGAAAATGTCGATCCCATGGGCGTTCATACTGGCGACAGCATTACTGTGGCGCCCGCCCAGACATTGACGGATAAAGAATACCAGCAGATGCGAAACGCCGCAATCGCCATTATCCGGGAAATCGGAGTGGATACCGGTGGCTCCAATGTACAGTTCGCCGTTCATCCTGAAACCGGCGAAATGATTGTCGTTGAAATGAATCCGCGCGTTTCCCGCAGCTCTGCGCTGGCATCCAAGGCGACAGGATATCCCATCGCCAAGATCGCCGCCAAGTTGGCCGTCGGCTATACCCTGGATGAAATTCCTAATGATATCACTGGGGAAACCATGGCCTCTTTTGAGCCGACCATTGATTATTGTGTGGTCAAGATTCCCCGCTGGACATTTGAAAAATTTCCGGAAACCCGCGATTACCTGACGACTGCCATGAAATCCGTGGGGGAAACCATGTCCATCGGCCGGACGTTCAAGGAAGCACTGCAAAAAGGGCTGCGCTCTTTGGAAATCGGACGCCACGGTCTGGGGGCTGACGGCAAGGATCCGCTGACGCCGCCGTCGTTTTCTGAGATCGAACAGCATCTGGCGACGCCTAATTCATCCCGGATTTTTTATCTGCGTGAGGCCATGCTGCACGGGATATCTTTGCCGTCCATTTATGAGCTGACGCGAATTGACCCCTGGTTCCTGGATCAAATCCGGCAGATTGTGGATATGGAAACCCGCATTCGTGACGCCGGAAAGAACGTTTCCACTTCTCTGCTCAGACAGGCCAAATCCACCGGATTTTCTGACATCCAGATTGCCGCTATTGTCGGTGCGACCGAACAGGATATTCGAAACCGTCGATCCGAAACAGACACTCTTCCGGTGTATAAATTGGTGGATACATGCGCCGCTGAATTCAAGGCTGCCACTCCTTATTATTATTCCACCTATGAAACCGAGAATGAAGCAAGAGTTTCGAACCGGAAAAAAGTGATGATTCTGGGGGGCGGCCCCAACCGGATCGGTCAGGGAATCGAATTTGATTACTGCTGTGTCCATGCCTCTTTTGCGCTCAGAGAAGAGGGAATTGAAAGCATCATGGTCAACAGCAATCCGGAAACCGTCAGTACGGACTATGACACTTCCGACAAGTTGTATTTCGAGCCGCTGACGCGAGAGGATGTGCTGAATATTGTCGAAACCGAAAAGCCTCTGGGCGTCATCGTTCAGTTCGGCGGTCAGACGCCGCTGAACCTTTCCACGCCCTTGCATCGCGCCGGCGTTTCCATTTTAGGGACTCAGCCCGAAAGCATTGACCGGGCGGAAGACCGGAAACTTTTTCAGGCCATGCTGCATAAGCTTGGGCTGGTGCAGCCGGAAAACGGTACGGCGACATCGGTGGCCGAAGCCGTAGCGGTGGCTGAAGCTATCGGCTATCCGGTAATGGTTCGGCCGTCCTATGTACTGGGTGGCAGGGCCATGAAAATTGTTTATGATCCTGAAGAGCTCGAAAACTTTACCTTGCTGGCCATTGCTGCCTCCCCCAATCATCCCGTGCTGATCGATAAATTTCTGGAAGATGCCATCGAAGTGGATGTGGACGCCATTTCCGATGGGAAGGTCACGATTATCGGCGGCATTATGGAGCATATCGAAGAGGCGGGAATTCATTCCGGAGATTCGGCATGCGTGCTGCCCCCCTACAGTTTAAAGCCGGAAATTCTGGATGAGATTGCGTGGGCTACCAAGTCCATGGCAGCGGAGCTTCATGTGGTGGGGCTCATGAATGTTCAGTATGCCGTCAAAAGCGACCAGCTCTATGTCTTGGAAGTAAATCCCCGTGCTTCCAGAACCATTCCGTTTGTCAGCAAGGCTACCGGTATTCCGCTTGCCAAACTGGCCACCAAAATCATGCTGGGCAAGACGCTGAAGGAATTGGGATTGACATCCGAAAGAATTCCTCACCACATATCGGTCAAAGAGGCAGTCATGCCGTTTAACCGGTTTCCTGATGTGGATACGCTTCTGGGGCCGGAAATGAAATCGACCGGAGAGGTAATGGGCATCGATGAAGATATGGGCTCTGCCTATGCCAAGGCGCAGCTTGGCGCCGGGCAGAACCTGCCTCTGGAAGGTACGGTGTTTATCAGCGTCAAAGACAGGGACAAGCCTGGGGCGTTGGCCATTGCTCGGCAGCTTTGCGATATCGGATTCTCTCTGATGACCACACGCGGTACCGGTGCTTTTCTGGAAAAAAACGGTATTCCCAGCCGTATGGTTAATAAGGTGTCTGTCGGCAGGCCTCATGTGGTGGATGCCATCATGAACCGTGAAATTCAACTGATTATCAATACGGGATTTGGAAATGAAACCAAACGGGATGGATATCACCTGCGCCGGGCGGCCATCAAATATAATATTCCTTATACGACCACTCTGGCTGGCGCCATTGCCCTCGGAAAGGCTATCAGCGCTATGAAACAAAAAACGCTTTCGGTAAAACCGCTCCAGGAATATCATGGATAGCCGTTATCCAGCAGCATGTTGCCTGTTATTTCAATATCTTAAAACATGGATGATGACTTTACAGAAAATCCGATTTCTGCCCTGTCATCTGATTTTTAACTTTTTGCGAGTTTATCATGAATGATTGCTCTTGTTTTGAATCTATGGACTTATCTGATGAGGAAGACAAACCTCGTGAAGCCTGTGGACTGTTCGCTATTCACGGTCATCCGGATGCCGCCCGGCTGACCTATTTCGGGCTGTACGCCCTTCAGCACCGTGGTCAGGAGAGTGCCGGCATCGCGGTGATTCAGAATCAGCAGATTGTGTCGCATAAAGGGATGGGACTGGTCTCTGATGTGTTTAAAAAGCCTCACCTGGAGCAGCTTGGCGGTGAAACCGCGATTGGTCACGTGCGATATTCAACTACCGGAAGCTCCATTTTAACTAACGCACAGCCTTTTGTCGTGCATCACCGCATGCGCTCCTATGCAGTAGCACATAACGGTAATCTGGTGAATGCTTCACAGTTGAAAAATGAACTGGAAGCATCCGGTTCCATTTTTCAGACAACAATGGACAGTGAAGTTTTTTTGCACCTCTTTGTCAAAAATCTGGGGATGGGGTTTGAAAAAGCTTTGCTTGAAACGGTTTCGCGTATCAAAGGCGCATTTTCCATGATCGTACTGACCAACTCCGGAGAAGTCATCGGGATGAAAGATCCCAATGGATTCCGTCCGCTGTGTCTGGGACAACTCAATGGCCACTATGTGCTGGCTTCAGAAACCTGCGCTCTTGATCTGGTAGAAGCGGAATTTATCCGGGAACTGGATCCCGGTGAAATCGTCATTATCACAGATGAAGGCATCCGGAGTCTCAAAAATCCGATAACCGCCCGCAAGTCTTTTTGTATATTTGAATTTATTTATTTCGCCCGGCCTGACAGCACCATATTCAATAAAAATGTCTATCTGATGCGTAAGGCCCATGGCCGGCAATTGGCTCGTGAAGCGCCAGTGGCTGCGGATATGATCATGCCGTTTCCGGATTCCGGAACATATGCAGCGTTGGGTTATTCTGAAGCATCCGGCATTCCGTTCGAAATGGGGATGATTCGCAATCATTACGTGGGCAGAACCTTTATTCAACCCACCCAGAGCATGAGAGATTTTGGCGTGCGGGTCAAATTGAATCCTGTCAAGGAACTCCTGAATGGTAAGGATATTATCATTATTGAAGATTCTATCATTCGCGGTACTACCGTCAGGACGCGGGTAAAGGCGTTGCGGGAACTAGGCGTTAAAAAAGTGCATCTGCGCGTCAGCGGTCCTGCGCATCGGTTTCCATGTCATTATGGAATTGACTTTTCGACCAAAGGGGAATTGATTGCTGCGCGTATGAGCGTGGAGGACCTTCGGAATTTCCTGGGCCTGGATTCGCTTCATTACCTCAGCCTGGAAGGGCTCCTGCAATCTACAGGTATTCAAAATCCTGAAAATTGTTTTTGCAAAGCCTGTTTTGACGGATGCTATCCGGTCGCCTTCGATGACAGCCTCAGTAAAGACTGCCTCGAATTCCCTCAGACAGCCTGATGTATCGGAGAAAGTGATCTGAAGCATACTTGTCGTACGCTGCAGCGACGAGGGATGCAGCGCTGGCGCAGCATGCGGACTTTTTATGAAGTCATCAATTTTGGGCTTGCGTAATCACTGATCTTGTGTTAGCTTTTCTTCAATTTTTATGCAATCCAGCACATGGAGTATCTGTTTGAAATTATTGCCATGAACTGGCATGGTTGGCTTTTTGAATTGTTTTGTTTAAACGGATAACATTAAAGGAGGGGTTATTTTCTATGAAAACGTTGATCGGTGGTGCTGTTGCTGCGGTTTTGGGATTGATTGGAATTTCTATTTGGTTTCAGGCGTTTATGCAGGTAATAGCAGGTGTTTTACCGGTTATGCTGCTTCTGGGCGGTGGGTTGGCGCTTTATTTAGGATTTGATGAACTGAAAGATACATGGAAAAAAGATGACAAGCCAGCAGCGGCTCCTACGGCCTGTGCAGACCCCGTAGATAAATATAAACAAGAAATCAACGATCTGAAGCAGGAACTCGAGTCTTTGAAGGCAGGTAAGGCTTGATGTAGATGTTTCCAGATGACACGGATGCTTTTTCATATAAAGTGATAGCGTGTTCGTTGTTTCTTGTCCCCTTATAATAAACTGATGCGCAGGCAGAAATTTTATAGCATTTACTGCGCATCAGGATGTTTTTTTAGCGCCGTCTGAATGGCTGAAGTTGCCAGCTTGTCCGCCTTTTCGTTTTCCTCAATACCGCAGTGCCCTTTTACCTTGATCAGTTTCACGTCTTTAAATCGCTTCATCAGCATCTGAATTTCGTGAATGAGTTCGGTGTTCTTGCGGGCTTTCCATCCCAGGGATAACAGCCCATGCGCATAGCTGCTGTCTGTATAAATCCTGAGGGGGATATCGTGCATTTTCACTTCGAGCAGCCCTGCGCGGATAGCCTCGAGTTCAGCAATATTGTTGGTGCCCATACCGATATAGCGGGAAATTTCCTTTTCATGCTCCCGGTAGCGCATAAGAACGCCAATTCCAGAGGGGCCGGGATTACCTGATGACGCACCGTCGGTGAAAATGTGGATACAGTCCCCATCCAGCTTAATATCGGGCGCAGATACTGTCACACTATTCTGTTTATGCATTTCTCGTGGCGGTGCACTCTGCGCGGTATCGTCTATGGAGCGAATATCAGAGCTGTGAACCTTATATTCATAAGGTTGATCGCGTTGGTATTTGATCAAGGCCTTTCCTTTGTCAACGCGGATGTTTCCGCAAGCATCGAGTGCAACCCACACTTTATGGCGCTTGAAGCGCATACGCGTCCATTCTTGCGGTGTCATATCAGTGCTGTCCATAAATTCTCCTGATGTCGTATGGAGTGAAAATCTTTAGAAATTTTTATGGCAATGAGGGAAGCAGATTCAGATGGAGCCATACAGGAGCGTCTATAAACGGCTTTCATGGACAGATCAAGAAATAAATCCATATATCCTGAAGTCCTGCGAAAGGTATCGGATTGATGAAAGAACGTTTGATGATGGGTAGTTATTGACATGGGGAATGGATTTTGATAGAACTATGCAATTTTAAAAGCGATCTTTTCCTCATAAAAGATCAGGATGTTTGCCGGCATATTTTCAGGTGCTATATATGGATAAATTTACCAGACCCGATCCTTCCAGTTTGTTTGCCTTTCCTGTTGCGGCTGCAGGGTATCCTTTGATTGCGGCTTTCGCCTTTGCAACGGGTATATTTGCGCTCCTCAGACTGATTATTCCAGCGCTGACGTGCCTGGCCGTCACTTTTTTTACGGCGTATTTTTTTAGAGATCCCGATCGGGTTGTTTCGACAGCGCCAAATGCGGTGGTATCGCCAGCCGATGGGAAAATCGTTTTCGCCCAGAGGGTGGAGTCAAGCCCTTTTTATGAGGGCCCCTGTCAGAAAATCAGTATCTTTATGTCGGTTTTCAATGTTCATGTAAATCGTATTCCGTATGAGGGTATTGTTGAAAACATCGCATATCATCCCGGGAAATACCTGAATGCCAGTCTGGACAAGGCATCCGAAGACAACGAGCGTAATGCCGTTTTTGTCCAGACCGCAAACGGATCGAAGTATTGTGTGATTCAAATCGCAGGACTCATCGCCCGGCGGATTATCTGCAAGATTCAAGCGGGAGAAAATGTTCGTCGAGGTATGCGCTTTGGAATGATTTGTTTTGGCTCCCGTCTGGATATTTACCTGCCGCCCCAAACCACATTGAATATCGGCTTGGGAGACAAAGTGTCTGCAGGAACTTCAATCGTGGGGTATATCGCATGAAAAAACACAGAAAATTTGAAAAAGTTAAACTTAAAAAGGGAATTTTTATTCTTCCGAATATTTTTACATCGCTGAATATTCTGTGCGGTTTTTATGCTGTTATTGCATCCATCAACGGCGATTTTGTATCCGCCGCCGTTTCTATATTGATTGCGGCCGTATTTGATACCATGGATGGAAAAGTCGCCAGAGCCACGCACACGACGAGCAGATTCGGAGTCGAGTACGATTCACTGGCGGATGTCATATCCTTTGGAATGGCTCCGGGTATCACCATGTATTTGTGGGCGCTTCAGTCTTTGGGCAGGATTGGCTGGCTGGCGGCGTTTTTGTTTGCCATCTGCGGCGCCTTGCGTCTTGCAAGGTTCAATACTCAAGTCGGGTCCATCAGCAGCGAGTATTTTGTGGGGCTTCCGATTCCCGGCGGGGCCGGGATGGCGGCTATTACTATTTTGTTTTTCAACCGTCTGGGCATTGAAGGACGCTCGTTTCCGATGCTCATTCTGATTGAACTGTACGTACTGTCATTTCTGATGATCAGTACCATCCGGTATTACAGTTTCAAAAAGCCGGAACTGTTTCACAGGATGAAATTCAACGTACTGGTAACAGCCGTTCTGATTTTAATCTTTGTCGTATCACAGCCACAGATCGCTCTCTTTGTGACCATACTGGGTTATATTCTGTCAGGCCCGTTCAGCAATATGAAATACAGACAGAGCCTGAAAGAACAGGGCCTCGTCAATAATGAACACAATGTCACTCCTGTCTGAATCTTAAATTAGACGGCCTCGTAAAAAGTCCGCATGCTGCGTTGCGCCGCATCCTTCGTCATTGCAGCGTACGAAAAGTACGCTTCATTCCTCAGGATTTGCGCGCCTTGCCTGCGAACTTTTTACGAAGC
>LKPX01000087.1 GCA_001443525.1 Desulfobacteraceae bacterium RAAP-1
AAGGCGCGCAAATCCTGAGGAATGAAGCGTACTTGTGGTACGCTGCAATGACGAAGGATGCGGCGCAACGCAGCATGCGGACTTTTTACGAAGTCGTCAACGTTTAGTAAACAGGCTATATACAGGCATTCAAACAACGCCAGTTTCACGATCTGCGGAGGCGGATTCTGCAACGATATCGGACCGGCATTTAAGACCACACAGAGATTCGGCGCCTTTTACCGCTGCGATCACGGCACGCTCCATGGCCCTTGCCGCCAGAAATCCGACAACACTTAAATCCGCTGCCACACTGCCAGCGGATACGGCGAATATCGTATCTCCATCATACATGGTGTGGGCGGGTCTCATGGTTCTGGCATATCCGTTCTGCGACATGGACGCCAATTTGGTTGCCTGAGACTTGGTGAGCAGTGCATTGGTCGCCACAACGCCAATCGTCGTATTGCCGCTGAAAAGATTACTTGTATCGGCATAACGCTGGAGCATGATATCCTCAGTATTCGCAAGCGTCTGCATATCTTCTTCCAGAGGTCCGGCTATTTTTTCTCCGGTAAGCGGATCCACGACATCTCCCAGACAATTTACGGCTACCAGCGCTCCGACTTTCAAATTTCCAGCCTGAAATGCGCAGCTTCCAAGCCCGCTTTTCATGGAACGCTGCGGTCCCAGGATTTTTCCCACGCTGGCACCCGTCCCTGCCCCGACATTTCCATGACGTAAAAGCCCGTTGCCGGCGTTTAGACAGGCCAGATATCCCATCTCCTTGTCCGGCCGGATGCGCCAGTCGCCGACCGTAAGATCGAACAGAACGGCGGCGCAGACAATGGGAACGCAGGTTACCTGAACATCGAAACCGATATGGCGTTCTTCGAGATATTGCACGACGCCGGCAGCGGCATCCAGACCGAAGGCGCTGCCGCCTGCCAGCATGACGGCATGGATTTGCTGCACCAGATTGACAGGATTCAGCAGATCGGTCTCCCGCGTACCCGGCGCACCACCCCGGACATCTACCCCTGCGGTTGCACCGTTGTCACATATCACAACCGTACAACCGGTAGCTGCCGCCAGATTCTGGGCATGTCCCACCCGGATTCCTTCGATCTCGGAAAAATCGATCTGTGTAATCATGATGCCCTCGTAAAAAGTTCGCAGGCAAGCCGGCGAATTTCTACTATGGACAGAGAACGCACCGTTGCAGCGCCAATGCGGGGCGGAAGCACAAAAAAAACGCCGTCCCCTTCCCTTTTCTTGTCTTTGCGCATAGCGTCAAAAATCGCATCCTGATTCGCGGTGTCCAGACGAACAGGCAGATTGAAATGCGTCAGAAGCCTGACGATGCGCTGCATATCCGTTTCCGAAAACATTTCCAGATTCCGGGCGATACCGGCGGCAGCAACCATGCCGATACTTACAGCTTCACCATGCGGGATTCCGGTGGTTTTTTCAATGGCATGTCCGACAGTATGGCCGAAATTCAAAATCCGGCGCTCCCCTTTTTCGGTTTCATCCCGGTTCACCACACCGGACTTGATGACAACAGAATCATACACCAGACGCTCAATGACATCGTGATCCAGCTTCAGAGCGTCCTGCCAGCGATCTTCGAGGAAAGCGAACATTTTTTCATCGGCAATGACGGCGTGCTTGACGATTTCCGCAAAACCACAGAGCAGTTCCTGGCGGGGCAGCGTGTGGAGCAGATTCATGTCACAGATGACAAATTCCGGCTGGTTAAAAACCCCCACCATGTTTTTATATCCGCCGAAATTGACGCCGTTTTTGCCGCCCACGCTGGCATCCACCTGTGCCAGCAAACTGGACGCCACAAATCCGAAACTTACCC
Organism: Desulfobacteraceae bacterium RAAP-1; assembly: GCA_001443525.1. GTDB lineage: Bacteria > Desulfobacterota > Desulfobacteria > Desulfobacterales > Desulfatirhabdiaceae > RAAP-1. The sequence goes on from LKPX01000087.1 coordinate 1,850, forward strand.
CGCGCATGTATGTGGAGGCCACAAATCCGGCGATATCGCACACAATGCCTCCGCCGATGCCGACAATAAATGTGGAACGATCCGCCTCCAGTTCCACCAGATGCTGATAAATGTCATGCACCGTATCCAGGGTCTTGATCCCTTCGCCGCATCCGATGGTGATGACAGGACAGTCCGGAAAATCTTTCCGATACAGCGCTTCGACGTGATTGTCCGTAATGATTATGGCTCGACGTCCGGAAATAAGGTGTTCCAGTTGATTGAGATTCTCTCCGACCAGAAGCGCGGAGTCTCCGGTTTTTCCATGAATATGCAGTTTTTTCATGATACTATCTCCAGTTCTTCCGGCATTGCTACCATACGCGTCGCGATATGTAAATCTAAAAAAAAGCAGGAGGCTTCAGGTAATATATTCCCAAAAGAATACTTGACACAGCTTCATATCCATCGTAGAAGTTCATAAAAAATTAAAAGGATTTTTGTTGACAATGTACCATCGTTTTACCATCAAAAATATTTTTTTCGGACGCTTCTTTTTTAGCTTTAGAAGCGTTCATCCGGAGCAGTAGCCGTTTTCAGCAAAATTCGGCCCCGGATGGACTGAAATACCAGTCTGTCCGGGGCTTTTTTATTTATGAAAAGCCCCGTGGGAACATCCCATCGGGGTTTTTTTTATTGGATGCACCATCAACAGGGAGGCATTAGCACATGATACTCGTACTTCAAAGAAACATCACCAAAGATCAAAAAAGTCATATCCGTAACATTCTCATGGACAAAGGCTGCGTCGTGCGTGAAATGACAGACGCCGAACAGAGCATCATGGGCGCTCTGGGAAAGAGCAAACTCGATCCGGACTTTTTAAAAAGCCTTCCCGGCGTCGAAAACGTTATTCCCATCACCACTCCGTTCAAACTGGTGAGCCGGCAGTGGCATCCTGAAGACACACTGGTTCCCATCGGAAATGTGCTGGTAGGCGGCAAACGCATCGTGATGATCGCAGGTCCTTGTGCGGTGGAAAGCCGCGAACAGGCCATGACCATCGCCAGGGAAGTCAAACGCTACGGCGCGCTTGTGTTCAGAGGCGGCGCTTACAAGCCTCGAACGTCTCCCTATTCATTTCAGGGGCTTGAAGAGGAAGGCCTCAAAATTCTGGCTGAAGTCCGTGAGCAGACCGGGCTTCCGGTGGTGACGGAAATCACCTCTGTCGCCCAGGCCGATGTCATGATGAAATATGTGGACGCCGTACAGGTCGGCGCACGCAACATGCAGAATTTTGAACTCCTGAAATGCGTCGGCCGCATGGGCAAACCGGTCGTACTCAAACGGGGGTTGGCTTCTACTATCGAGGAATGGCTGATGTCCGCGGAATATATCATGTCCGAAGGAAACGACAAGATCATCCTTTGTGAACGCGGCATCCGCACCTTCGAGCCTTACACCCGCAACACCCTCGATTTATCGGCCATTCCCGTGCTGAAAAAACTCACCCATCTGCCCGTACTGATCGATCCCAGTCACGCCACCGGCATTCGCGAAAAGGTCAGCCCCATGGCCCGGGCCGCCGTTGCCGCCGGTGCAGACGCTCTGATGATTGAAGTCCATCACGACCCCGATCACGCCCTTTCGGATGGCCCTCAGAGCCTGTATCCCAAACAGTTCGGCCAACTCACCCGCGATATTTACGTGATCGCTCCGGTTGTCGGCAAGCAGCTTGATTTCGATTATCAGGAAAAAGCCTCCGCCACCGTGCAGGATGCCAATGGAGAGGCGTCTCAGCGGATAGCATTTCTGGGTGAGCTGGGCACCTTCAGCCACAATGCCTGCCTTCAGTATTTTGGAGAAAATGCTGATGTGGTTCCTAAACCCAACTTCCGCGCAATATTTGAATCCGTCAAGTCCAGAGAAACCGCATACGCGATCATTCCTCTTGAAAATTCACTTTCCGGCAGCATCCATGAAAACTATGATCTGCTTTTGGAATATGATCTTGAAATTGTCGGAGAAATCACGCTGCGCATCATTCATTACCTGATCGGACGTCCCGGAACCCGGCTGGAAGACATCCGCCGGGTATTTTCCATTGCACCTGTGGTGCAGCAATGCCGGCAATTTCTCGACCGCTATCCGGACTGGGAAATTGTTGCTGTCAACGCTTCGACCAGTGCTGTCCGCGAAGTCGCCCAAAGCGATGGATGCGCGAACGCCGCCATCGGCAGCAGGGAAGCCGCGAAGATGTTTGATCTTGACATCATCGAAGAAGGTATTGAAACCAATCCGATGAATTTCACACGGTTCGCCATTATTGCGGCGGAACCTGCCGGCAAAAAAGACGCCAGGAAATCATCGCTGGTCTATTCGGTGGGTAACCAGCCGGGATCACTTTACGAAACACTGAAGATTTTCCAGGAAAACCATATCAATCTGGTGAAACTGGAATCGCGGCCCATTCTCGGAAAACCCTGGCAATACATGTTTTACGCAGATCTGGAAGCCGATGTGCGGTCCGATGCGTTCGCCCCAATTCTGGATGATCTGAAAAATAAGACCGATTTCTTCAAAATACTTGGAACATACTGATATCTTAGGCTGCAATTCACAGGGTAATTTTAAAGTATTGCCCTGTTTTTATATCCATTTGTTAAGGCGGAATATACCATCGTATAAATATCCGGTTGACAACTCATGCGGTTTGGATAAAGTGGAGCCGAAACACTTCCGGGAGTCTGAGTATGACCTGCCGGCATGAGACGCAGCGTGAAAAACAAGAAACAAGGAGAAATCATGAAAGTTTTAGCCATCAGCGGCAGCGCCCGCAAGGACGGCAATACGGCGGCCGCCGTACGCCAGGTGTTCGCACCGCTCGAAGCGGAAGGCATCGAAACCGAGTTGATGCAGCTTTCGGGCAAAAAAATCCATGGATGTATCGCCTGCTACAAGTGCTTTGAGAACAAGGACAAACGATGCGCCGTCAAAGATGATGTCAACGCCTGCATCCAGAAAATGACCGAAGCGGACGGTATCATTCTGGCGTCTCCGACTTATTTTGCCGATATCACCGCTGAAATCAAGGCGCTCATGGACCGGGCGGGCATGGTCAGCCGCGCCAACGGCGACATGCTGAAACGAAAAGTCGGGGCCGCCGTGGCGGTGGCGCGTCGCGGCGGTTGTATCCACACATTCGACTCTCTGAACCATTTCTTTTTCATTACCCAGATGATTGTTCCGGGTTCCAACTACTGGAATCTGGCTTTTGCCAGAGAAATCGGCGAGTTCGAAAAAGATGCGGAAGGCGTCGCCACCATGAAGGTGCTGGGAGAAAACATGGCCTGGCTCTTGAAGCAAATTCACCGGTGATATCTCATGGCGGATCGTCATATATCCACAACGCCGGCCATGCGACATCTTAAAGAAGCGGGTGCGGCGTTTTCGCTGCATCCGTATGCCTATGAGGAAAAAGGCGGCACGGCAACGGCTTCGGCGGCCCTGAATGTCGCAGAATACGCCGTCATCAAGACGCTGGTCATGGAAGATGACGCCGCCGCGCCGTTGATCGTCCTGATGCACGGGGATCGCCAGGTCTCCACCCGGGCGCTGGCCCGCCAGATCGGCGCCCGATCCGTCCAGCCCTGCACCCCGCAGAAGGCCAATAAATATACCGGATATGTCGTGGGCGGCATTTCGCCCTTCGGCGTCCGCCACGCCATGCGGATATTCATGGAAGCCTCGATCGCCGATTTGCCGGCACTGTATATCAACGCCGGCAAGCGGGGCCTGTTGATGAGTGTGTCCCCGGCCGACCTGATCCGTGTACTGCAACCGGTTTTCGTGACGGTCGCCATTGTATGAACCATCCTTTTCTGCACTTTTTCAGCCCTCATTTGCCGGACATCCTTCGGAAACAGACGCCTACAGGAAATCATGCATCATAAAATTTTTCAGCTCATGCTCAATTGTTATCCGCCGTATTGGGGAACAGGAATCGTCGTTGAACATATCGCATCCGATTACAGTGAAATCCGGGTGCGGATGAAAATGAAGTGGTACAACCGGAACTACGTCAAAACCCATTTCGGAGGTTCTCTGTATGCGATGACAGATCCTTTTTACATGCTGATGTTGATTCAGATTTTAGGAAAATCCCATGTGATCTGGGATAAATCCGCATACATCGATTTCATCAAACCCGGGCGCGGCACTGTCACCGCCCGATTTCAAATGGATCCGCCAACGATTCAGGATATTCTGACACACACGGAAAATGGCCAGAAATATCTGAAAGATTTTACAGTGGCCATCAAAGACGAAAATGGAGACAACGTGGCTATGGTGATCAAGACCCTGTATATTCGTAAAAAGAACTCTTAAAGCGCTCAGGGTCATCGAAAAAAATGCTTGACCTTTCTCACGAATCTAAATAAAAGTCAAAGGTAAGAAAACGGCAGAAGCCGTTTGTCATAAATGTTCAACAGACTGAAATAAAAATACATATCTTTTTCCGCTGAACCAGATATCCGGATATCTTGCCGGGGCTGTGTTCGCCGCATCATCCAACAAAGCCACGAAGGCATTTTCTTTCCAGATTGGGAAAGAACGCCTTTGTGGCTTTTTTTTTGGCAAGAAAGCCACCGATTTTGATGTCTTCGTAAAACGCCAGAATCAACATAAACCGGCAACCCTGTCAAAGGTCAACTCATGGAAAACGTTTTAAACAACATTGTCATGTCATATCGGGAACAGGTTCATCACCGAATGCTTGTGCTGGCCGCCATTGCCGGCCTGACCCTGATCGTAGGCATTTATGCCATTACCCAGGGTACATATAATCTTTCGCCATTTCAGGCCATCCGCGCCCTGTTCGGAATCGCCGGAGAACGCGCCGATGTCGTGATCTGGAATATCCGACTGCCCCGCATCATCGCCAGCCTCGTTGTAGGCTGGGGGCTTTCGGTTTCCGGTCTGGGCATCCAGTCCATGCTCAGAAATCCGCTCGGCTCTCCTTCCACCCTCGGCATCAGCCAGGGCGCCGCTTTCGGTGCGGCCGCCGCCATTGTTTTCGCCGGCGCAGGCATTGTTTCCATCACCTTCTTCGCTTTTATGGGTGCGATGGGCGCCACCATGATCATTCTGCTGCTGGCGCATCTCAAGCGCCTTTCTCCCGAAGCCATTATTTTATCCGGCGTCGCGCTTTCCGCCCTGTTTGGATCGGCGACCATCCTCATCCAGTATATGGCGACAGATATTCAGTTGGCCTCTGTGGTTTTCTGGACATTCGGAGATACAGCCCGTTCGAGCTGGCGGGAAATCATTCTGCTGACCATCGTTGTTATCCTGACGTCCATATTTTTCATGATGCAGCGCTGGGATATGAACGCGCTGGATTCCGGTGAAGACGTCGCACGGGGCTTGGGGGTGAATGTCGAGCGGCTGCGATTGCAGGGCATGGCGGCGGCGGCGCTTATCGCCGCCCTGGCCACCGCATTTCATGGAGTGATCGCTTTCGTGGGGCTGATCGCCCCTCACATGGCGCGGCGTATCGTGGGTGTGGATCACTCTCTGCTGATTCCTTTTTCGTCGGTACTGGGTGCGCTGCTGCTGCTCTCGGCGGACACGGCCGGACGTGTTCTGGTGGGGTCGGGAGCTCTGCCGGTCGGCGTTCTGACCTCCTTTCTGGGAGGCCCGATGTTTTTATACCTGCTCGTTCGAGGATACCGCTGATGCTCACGGTTTCCGGCGTTCATTTTTCGTACAACAGCCATCCGGCGCTTACCGATATTCATTTTTCCCTGGAACCGGGCCGGATCCTCGGCATTCTCGGCGTCAACGGCGCCGGTAAATCCACGCTGCTGAAATGTCTCAACCGGATATTGCGTCCGCAGCTCGGCGCCGTGCTTTTAGAGAAGTCGAACATTCTGGAGATGAACCAGCGGGATGTCGCCAGACGGATGGGATATGTGCCCCAGCGACATACGGATACCCGTCTGACCGTTTACGAGGCCGTCCTGCTGGGCCGCAGACCGCACATGGGCTGGACGGTCCGCCCGAAGGACTATCAGGTGGTCGAAACACTTCTGGCGGAAATGGCGCTGACGCACCTTTCCCATCGGCCGGTATGCGACCTGAGCGGCGGAGAAGTTCAGCAGGTCATGATCGCAAGAGCGCTGGCCCAATCGCCTCGGGTGCTGCTTCTGGATGAGCCGACCAGCAATCTGGACATCAAACATCAATTGGAGGTCATGAAGACCATCCGCCGCGTGGTGCGGGAACAGAGGTTGTCTGCCATTGTCTCGATTCACGATCTGAATCTGGCCGTCCGGTTTGCGGATGCGTTTCTGTTCATCAAAGATCACTGTGTTCACGCCCTGCACACCAAAGACACGCTGGACGCCGGGGTCATCAGCAACGTTTATGGCGTGGAGGTTTCCCTGGTCAAAGCGGGCGATCACCTTCTGGTGGCGCCGCATTGACAACATCTGGAGGATGTTATGAAAACTGCAAAAATCCGGGCTGTATGCCTGTTGTTGCTATTCATGACGGCGGGGGCGTCGGCGGGGACGACAACCATATCCGTCACCGACACCGACGGACGCCGCGTCACCGTACCCGCGGATCCGAAACGCATTGTCTGCATCGGCCCCGGAGCGCTTCGCCTGATCGTATATCTGCAAGCCCAGAACCGGGTTGTCGGCGTCGAAGAGATGGAAAAAGCCAATCCCGGCGGACGCCCTTACTGGCTGGCGCATCCGGAATTAACCGCCCTGCCCCGGATCGGTCCGGGCGGCCCCGCCGGCATCAACAAAAAACCGGATATGGAAGCCGTATTGACGGCAAAACCGGATGTCGTGTTCATCACCTATATGGATAAATCGCTGGCCGACGATGTTCAGCAGTTGATGCGCCTCCCGATCGTAACGCTGTCATACGGCGGATTGGCTACGTTCGATTCGACGTTCTATGACTCGCTGCGCATTGCCGGCCGGATTTTAAACCGCGAAAAACGGGCGGAGGAGGTCATCGCTTATATCGCCGCCATGCAGGCGGATCTATCCCGCCGTGTCAACGATATTCCCAAAGCGCAGCGGCCGACCGCATACGCCGGCGGCATCGGCATGCGGGGCAGCCAGGGCATTGAAAGCAGCGAAAAGAATTTCATGCCGCTGGAATGGGCGGGCGCCCGCAACATCGCCAAAGGCGTTGCCGCATCCGAAGGAAGCCATGTCTTCATGAGCAAGGAAGCGCTCCTGTCCGCAAACCCGGATGTGATCTTCATCGATGCCGGAGGGCTGGCGCTGATCACCGAAGATTTCCGGAAAAAGCCGGAATTCTATCATGCGCTCAAAGCGTTTCAAACCCATCAGGTGGTCGTGCTGCACCCTTTCAATTTTTACACCACCAACATCGACACCGCCCTCACCGACGCCTGGGCTGTCGGGAAAACCCTGTATCCCGACCGCTTCAGAGACATTGATCTGAAACAGAAAGCCGATGAAATTTATACATTTCTTGTGGGAGCGTCTGTTTACAGCCGGATGGAACGCTCATTCGGCGCTCTCGGACGCACATGGAGACCTTAAATGCAAAAAAAGTTCATTATGATAATGGGACTGGTCGGGCTACTGGCGGTGCCGGCGGCGTGGGCGGAAGATACTACTACGGCTGCGGCGGCTCTGGATGAAATCGTCGTCAGCGCTGAAAAGCTGATTACGCCCACCAAACAAACCAATGAAACCGTCTATACAGGAAGCGAAATCACCCGAAAGGGAATAGAAATTCAGGGAAATCAGGCGAAAACCAGCATCTATCAGGCCATCAATATTCTTCCAGGAATTAATGTGGAAAGCCCGGATCCTTACGGCCTGTCCGCGGAAGAGCGGAACCTGCGCGTACGCGGCGTGCGGGGCTATCTGGGCTCCATGACGGTTGAAGGCGTGCCCAATTGGGGAGGCAATCCCATGGGGCCTCGAGAATACATCTATGACACTGAAGATATCGATGCAATTGACGTGTATAAAGGCGCTGTACCAGGAGATTTTGGCACCGGTGTTGGCGCGCGAGGCGGCGCCATCGAATTGAAACCCAGGTGGCCGGAAGATAAAACCGGCGCGGATATCAACCAGAGCGTCGGTTCCTACGGATACAGCCGGACATTTTTCAGACTCGATTCCGGAAAGCTGCCGAATGTCAACACCGGACTGTCCGCCTCATATTCCTATACAGATGCCGACAAGTGGAAAGGCCCCGGAACTCTCGGCCCCCGAAACAATGTCAACGTCATGATGAAGCAGCCGGTCAACGACAAGGACAGCATCAAAGTCTGGTTCAATTACAACGATCTGTCGCAGGACCTTTATCAGGCACTCACTTATACACAAACGAAAAACCTCAGCGCCAACTACACGAAGGACTACAACAGCCAGTTGACGGGTATCCGCAGTCAGGACATCAATTACTACAAATACAATCACGGCGATTATGTCAACACGGATGTGATGTCCGTCATCCCGATAACGCTCAACGATACTTACAAGTTGTCATTCAAACCGTATTACTCCAAAGAAGATACCGAAATTCTGGGCGGGGTGGCAACATCCGGCGGGTTAATTCAAAAAAGAACCCGCGACACCGAAAGATACGGCATGATTTCCCAGATTGAATCCCGGTTTCAATCTGTGGCTGCCTCTCTCGGCTATGGCATCGAATCTAACAACATGACCATTCTGACGCAGAACTACAATCCGGTTTCTTTCGCATACCAGGGATACGGCATCTATACGGAAAATGACGGCAACGGCTTTGTTCAAAGCCCTTACCTGAAACTTTCCGGCCAGATCGATAAATTCGACTGGCAGACAGGGTTGAAATATTTTTATTACAAGGACCCGGCCACGCAAGGCTACCTCTCTACGTCGCCGACATACACCCTGGTCAGGGCCACAGACCTGGACCGGTCAGAAAAGGATTATGAAACATATCTTCCTACCGTGGGGTTAGGATATAATGTATTAGATTCACTAAATATTTACGCGAGTTATGGCAAAAATTTCATCAGACCGTACTCTTATGTTCCCCTGATCAATATCTACAATACCAATCGGAGTACATTTCAGAAAGCCGGTGTCACCCTGAATGATCTTTTTAACGGCTATGACATGGAAAAATCCGACGATTTCGAGCTGGGAACACGGTTTACACAAGAAAGGTTCGCACTGAAACCCGCGGTCTTTTATTCCAGACACGACAAACTGTTGACAACGATTTATGATCCCAGAGTCGGTCTCAGTTATCAGCAGAATATTGGAAAGGCGACCGGATATGGACTCGATCTGGAATCCGATCTGTTTCTTTCGAAGGATATCACCTTGTTTCTTAATCCCACTTACACCAGTTTGACCTACGATGATAACCTTACCTATCAGGGGAAAACTTTGAACGCCAAGGGCAACCAGTTGGTGGATACCCCTCAATGGATGGTGAAAACAGGATTGATCTATAAATACGGCCCGCTGGAATTGGTTCCCATGCTCAGGTATCTGGGAGAACGGTACGGAGATGTCACCCATACGGAAAAAGTGGATGAGACAATCATCGCGGATTTGAACTTGAATTATACGCACAAATTGCAATCCTTCGGCGAGAAGCTGAAAGTTTCACTTCAGTTTCAAAACCTGTTCGACAAACAGTATGTCTCCGTAATAAACGCCAGTGACGACTCCCGCGCCGGAAGTACGAGCTATTATGTCGGCGCTCCGTTTACAACGGTGCTGACGGTGGCTCTCGAATATTGATGACCTCGTAAAAAGTCCGCATGCTGCGTTGCGCTGCATCCTTCGTCGTTGCAGCGTACCCAAAAGTACGCTTCACTCCTCAGAATTTGCGCGCCTTGCCTGCGAACTTTTTACGAAGCCGTCCGAAATTCAACTTTTTACGAAACCATCAAATTTACGAAGAAAGGAATGTAATCATGACAGCACAGGAAATATTAAACAGCGAAGATTTCAAACGATGTGAGGCGTTTCATGGCCATGTCTGCCCCGGCCTATCGCTGGGGTATCAGGCGACAAAACTTGCCATGAACTGGCTGAAAGAACGGCGGGCCGAAGACGAAGAACTTGTGGCCGTTGTCGAAACGGACGCCTGCTCGGCGGATGCCGTTCAGGTGCTCACCGGCTGCACCTTCGGCAAGGGCAACTTTATCTTTAAAGACTACGGGAAGATGGCGTTGACGCTGTTCAGCCGAAAATCAGGACAGGGCGTTCGCGTCAGTTTGCGCGACGGTGCATTCAAACCGGACGAGGAGCATATGGCTCTGATCCAAAAAATAATATCGGGTCAGGCGACCGAGGCCGATCGAGAGGCATTTCAGAAGCGTCATTTTCAGCGAACCTGTGATGTGCTGGAAACCCCGGCGGATCAGATGTTCATGGTCACCGGCATCAAAACGGAGCTTCCGGCCAGAGCCAGAATCGAACCATCAGAACTCTGCGCCCGGTGCGGCGAACCGACGATGCCGTCCAAAATGGAAATCATCGGTCAGGAGAAGCTGTGCCGGGGATGTGTGGAGAACTCTCATAACAGCGTGTTATGAAGCAGTGGAACTTTGATTCATTCAAACGAAAGGAAAGGACACCATGACAGAAAGCAAGGGACATCAACATCTTCACTCTCACGAGCATGAGCACACCCATGCTCACGAACACGATCATGACGGCGTCCAGCACGCGCACGAACATGCCCACACCCATGCGCATGATGATGCCGGCACCGATCATGAACACACCGGAAACCACGGCCCGCATGATCATGACCATCCGGGGCACGGCGCCGAAAAGCATCAACACTAACACTGATCATCCGGCGGAGGGCGGTTCACGCCGCCATCCAGCCAGACACAAACTGTAACGCGATGTTCAGACAATTTGGAGGAACCCATGATATCCAATATCCGGTTTTCAGGAATAATCGCTGTCTGGATTCTGCTGGGGTTGTGTTCAACCGGATTTGCCCAGGACTCTTCAGATGTTCCGGAAACCAGGAAGCCTATGGAAGAAATTCTGGTGGTGGCGTCTCCCATCATCGAAGGCAATGAGGTGGATCGGTACGCCGGTGAAAAAACGGTTGTCACCGAAGATCAGATCAAAGACATGAACGCTCAGAACATCGCATCGGCGCTGCGAATGTCGCCGGGTGTCAACATCACCCGGTACAACACCGTGGGATCGTTCGGCGGCGCCAACGGAGGGGCCGTTTTTATCCGCGGCATGGGCAGCAGTCGGCCGGGAGCCGAAATCAAAACGCTGATGGACGGCGTTCCCATGTATATGAGCGTTTGGAATCATCCGCTTCTGGACATGATGAGCATCGACCCCGCCCAATCGGTGGAAGTTTACAAAAGCCCGCAGCCGGATGTTTTCGGAAACGCATTTTCCGTGATCAACATCATCCCCCGAAAAAAAGACAACGACGGATATGTTTCAAAACTGGACGTCTCCGGCGGCAGTTTCGATACCTTCATCACAAAGGCGGAACATGGCGGCAAGCAGGGAGATGTGGATTATTATGTAGGCGGCGGCCTTCAGACATCTCAGGGACACCGCGAAAATGCCGATGGCGCCCTGAAGGATTTTTACGGCAGACTTGGATATCATCTGTCAGATCACTGGAGCACCTCCCTGTTCACGTTCGCCTGCGACAATTACGCGGATGATCCGGGAAAGGAAGGAGCGGCGCTTTCCACGCGCCTGGGACGCTACGAAACCAAAGCCTGGCTGACCTCGTTCAAGCTTGAAAACCGGTTTTCCGTCGCCGACGGCTACCTTCAGGCATACAACAACAATGGCAAGGGCAACTTTCTCAACCAGCCCACCAGCAAAACCGGGGTTCTGGAAAACCAGTACAATGATTTCACCTTTTACGGCATCAAGGCAAAAGAGTCATTCAGGCTCTGGAATGGTGGCGAAATCATAAGCGGCGCGGACTGGGACACCACCCGCGGGCGCTATGACGACGATCTGACGTCCGGCGTTCAGAACAACTGGGATGGCCATGAATTCCGGATATTGTCTCCGTACATGGCGATCAGCCAGTTGATCGGGCGTAAAGACGGATTCTACATAACCCCGTCCGCAGGCGCCCGCTATTATGACAATTCCGACTTCGAGTCCGAATGGGCACCTCATGCCGGATTGGTTATGGGGTACCGATCCACCGAACTTCATACCGGATATTCCCGCGGCGTGATCTATCCGGGGCTGGACGTGGTCGTACTGTCCGAAAAAGTCACCCCAGCCCTGCGTCAGAGCTGGCGGAGCCTGAAAGCCGAGAAAGTGGATCATTTCGAGGTGGGCGCCCGTCACCGGTTCTCGTCGTTAGCGGTCATCGATATCACCTGGTTCCATGATGACGGAAAGGACCGGTATGTCATCATCCCGGCGCCGCCGTATCCACCCACCTTCGCCAATATCGAAACCTATCGGATTCAGGGGCTGGAAAGTACTCTGACGCTATATCCGACCGATAATCTCTCCGTTTTTACAGGCATTACGCACCTGGATCCGAACCCGTCCGATCTGCCCTATGCGCCCAAAACGACGGCAAGCGCGGGAATGAATCTCCGATTTCTCGAAGCCTTTGGTCTAAACCTCGACTGCCAATATGTGGACGGCATGTATGTGGACTCTCAGGCGCGGCGCAGCAACGCCGTCAACAGCATCAGCATCGACAGCTATTTTCTGGTCAACGGTAAACTGAGCTATCGTTTCTGGACCGGCGATTCAGGCCACAACGCAGAAGTCTATCTGGCAGGTGAGAATCTGACCAACACCAGTTATGAATATTATCCCGGATATCCCATGCCGGGGATCAGCGCCATGCTTGGCATGAATTTCACACTCTGAGCCGAAGGATACATTGTCCATGCAGCATAAAACGGATTTTTTCAATTCCCGCGCTGAAAACTGGGAAGAACGGCACTATCCGCCGGCCGTGCGGCAAAAACTGAAAGCCATGCTACCGAAATTCAGAATCGCTACCGGCGACAGGATTCTGGATATCGGCACAGGGCCGGGTATATTGATTCCCTATCTTCGGGAAATGGGAGGATGTCTGGGTCGCGTCTTCGCCTTCGATATTTCTTACCCAATGATCCGTCAGGCCCAAAGACGCCACGCATTTCCGGAAACAGCCGTACTCCAGGCCGATGTCCATCACATTCCTTTCCCCGATCGAACCTTCGACCGGATCATCTGCTTCGCCGCTTTTCCCCATTTCGAAACACCGTCTCTTGCGGTTCATGAAATGGCCAGAGTCGCCAGACCGGGCGCCGGCGTAGTGATCGCTCATCTCATGAGCCGCGAAGAACTCGCCCGACATCACGCCGACTATAACGCCGTCGCCAGAGACGTTCTGCCGGATCATAACGCCATGACCCTTCTATTTCGCGACGCGGGCCTGACGGATCCCGACATCATGGACGTATCGGGCGCCTATATCGCTTACGGCGTCAGGCAGTGCGCTGACAGCCGTCGGCGCGCTGGTGGCAATCTTCACGCTTTCGGTCCGGCGCAAGGACGCCAGGTCGAAGGGCCTATAGAATTCCCATCCCCTCCGATATGATCTGCCCCAGACGGGCGATGGCGGTTTCGATGCATTCGTTCCAGGGGCTCCCGCAACTGATCCGCATACAATTTTTATAGCGATCGGCTGTGGCGCAAATGATTCCGGGAATGATGGCGATGCGCTCTTTCAGGGCCTGATGAAAAACTTCCAGGGTATCCACCGTGTCATCCAGTTCGACCCACAGCATCAGCCCCCCCCTGGGCCGGGTAATGCGCGTGTTCGGAGGGAAATAACGGGAAATCGCCAGCACCGTATTGCCAAGCTGATGCTTCAGAGCGGTTCGTAGTCGCCTCAAGTGCCGGTCATAGGCCCCGGATTCTAAAAATTCGGCGATGACATGCTGGTTTAGGGATGATGTGGCAATGGACGTATTGATTTTAATCCGCTGCACCTGTTCCCTGAAACGGCCGGGAAGCGCCCAGCCAATCCGCAACCCCGGGCTGAGGGTTTTTGAAAAAGAACCGCAATGCAGCACCATTCCCCGCTTATCCATAGATTTCAGCGTAACGGGCGCCTGACCGTCAAAATACAGATCGCCGTAGATATTATCCTCGATGATCGGGATATCGCGCGGTTCCAAAAGCTGGAGCAACTGTTTTTTCCGGTCGTCCGGCATGACAAACCCCATCGGATTCTGGAAATTGGGATTCAGAATACAGGCTTTGACATCATGCGTTTTCAGGACGGACGCCAGCAGCTCCAGATCCATGCCCATATCCGGATCCGTCGGCAATTCCAGCGCCAGCATGTCCTGATCTTCGATCAATTGCAGAAAACAATGAAAACTGGGCGATTCCACCAGGATGGTGTCTCCCGGTTTGGCCACGGCCCTCAGACAGATGCTGATGGCTTCCATGCAGCCATTGGTCACAATGATATCGCCCTCGGTCGTTTTCGGAATCACACCCGAAATACGTTTGGCGATTTCCCGGCGAAGATGGAGAGAGCCGGCCGGCAGTTCATACCGCGTCAGCCATTGCCCGGCCTGCTTTCGGGTAGCCGCCTTGATAATCCGCAGCATCTGAGCATGGGGAAGCAGATCCGAGGCAGGCGCGGCCGCTCCGAAGTTGATGATGTCCGGATCGCTCATGGCCTCGATACTGGCATTGATCAGATTATGGGTTGAAACTTTTCTGGGAGATGGCTGATGGGGTTTGGGCTTTGGAAGCGGCAACAGGTACGGCGCCGACCGCACATAAAATCCGGATTTGGGCAGGGTTTCGATCACGCCGCGTTTTTCGAGTTCAATATATGCCTGATACACCGTCGTGATGCTGAAACCGGATCGGTCGTGCAACTTTCGGATGGATGGCAATTTCTCCCCGGCCTGAAAGACACCGCCAAGTATCTTGTGTTCGATATCATCGGCTAAACGAATATAATGAAAGGAAGCACCGGTTTCGGATGAAGGCGTATCCATGTGGATCCTGTTGACAGCAATCGCCATCTGTTATGGTTTAAATATCAAAAATCTGTATCTGTACTTCTTTATCAAAACAGGACACCATTCGCAACCATGAAAATAACGCCGGCCAGTACCGATCAACCATTCCGGCAAATCGGGCATGGACGGAAAAATCTGCGGAGGCGATGTCATGAAACGGTATATAAACATGTTTCGGAACTTGTTGACCCCTGAAGATTCCAGCAGGATGAAAACTGAACTGAGCTTTGAAATGCGTTTTCCCGGAATGATGCAGCTTGTCAAGACATTGTTCTGGCTGTTGCTGTCTGTGGGCATATCCATATCGGTTGCATGGATTTTGTAGAATATGCCCGATTTTCAATATGACGAGCGCATTTCTTTTCATCGGGAAATTTATCTGGGAAACAATGTTTCAATCAACGTTTTAATTCTTGATGAACCTTAAAAAATTGTCAAACTAAGGTATCCGTTGAATGGTTATTGTTGACGGCTTCGTAAAAAGTCCGGATGTTGCGTTGCACTGCAGCCTTCGTCGTTACGGCGTACCCAAAAGTACCCTTCACTCCTTGCGGATTTGTGCGCCTTGCCTGCGAACTTTTTACAAAGCCATCTGAAATTCGACTTCTGTCGAGTAGATCGGCTTCTTTTTTGTAAGTGTCGAGTAGACCGGATCAATTTAGAACTAAACTTTCGCAGTTACAGGTCCTTTGAAGCCAAACAAGGCATCTTCAACGATATCAATCATTTTGATGACGTACTTGTATTCGATTCGATTCAAAAATAGGTCTATTGACTTGAACATGGCCTGCTTGATCTGCTCCCAGAGTTGGTTTGCAACTTGCAACATCAG
>LKPX01000088.1 GCA_001443525.1 Desulfobacteraceae bacterium RAAP-1
GTTTTTACAGCGTTTTTAATTTGCGCCGAGTAATAACTCAGGGCATCGGACGGCACCAGCCGGCTGCCCGCCCGGAAAAAAACTGGGAAACTTCAGTTAGTATATTGCAACTCCCTAAACGATCTTTTAAATCCCTGGGATTACACGCAGTTCATCGTGAGACCCATCGAAGAGAGAAAGATCGGCGTTCCGTCAGTTTCGGCAAGCATGGGCAGAACGGACTGGACATATCAACTGGTTTGGGTACCATGGTTTATGCCCTATCGACTCCCCAAACCTAACGAGCGCTGGTCGGTTATTTCTGCCGGAACCGCTCTGTCGAATATCCCCGATTCCGAGGTCATTGCACAGGAACCCGACCTGCCTTCCCGAACGCTCGGAAACGGTTCCACCGGGTTTCGTATTCAACGAATGGGGGAAATCGAGTGGGCGGTGAATCTCTTCCATGGCTATGATCCGCGTCCTGTGTTCAAAACCACGGCGCTTCGTGTCATGGAATCCCAGGCAGGACTTGTCATCGATCCGGGATTTGTTCCCTCGTTTCATAGAATCACATCCATAGGACTGGATGGAGCCGCTGTGAAAGGCGACTGAAGCCTGAGGGGAGAGGCTGCATATACGCTGAGCAGGGCCTTCGATATCAGACAGGAGCTATGGGGATATCCAAATGTACTTGTGCCCGGCATAACCCCCTTGAACCCTGTCGAGATTGAACGAGACACCCTCGACTATCGCCTCATCGAGGACTGCATGCTCACCTTGCAGGCACAGCAGACAATGATCGTTGACAGACCCGCCACCTTGTTTGAAAAAGAGATTGAAACCATACTCTGGGCCAACTTCAGGGTCCAGTGGATGAACCAGAAAATCGAAACGATCCTCAATCTGGCTTATAATCCCGAACATGGCGCGAACATGGTCCGACCAAGTATTTACTACGTTTTTACCGATTCATGGAAGACCGGCATCATCGGCCTGCTGTTGGACGGTCCGCCGCAGTCGATCTTCGGCAGATATGCAAAGAACGATCAGATCGAGATGGTAATGGTTTATTCATGGTAGCAGAAAGGAATGGCATCTCCAGGCAGAATCTGGCAGGCTTCCCTGCTGAATGTGACAGAGACCTGTTCACCCTTCTGCGGCATTTTAAATTGCGGGGTGTTGAAGCAATCCATGGAAATAAATTTATCTTCGAATTTAATAATGAAACGCACCGTCGAACCGAGAAATTTTATTGTTTCAATCCTGCCGGGAAGAAAATTGGCATCAGACATTGTTTCATTGTTAAACAATGACAAAGCTTCCGGTCTGATCGCGACCCGAACCGTTTTCCCGCTGTCAACCGAAATCGATTCAGCCGTTCGCAGCAATGATTCGCCTACCGTAACCACACCCTTTTCTGCATCAACGACGCTGCCATAAAACATGTTGAGTGTTCCGATAAATGAAGCGACATAGCTTGTGGCCGGCCGGTTGTATATATTGAGGGGTGTGCCGATTTGCTCGATTCTGCCTTCCCGCATCACCGCAACCCTGTCAGAAATGGACAAGGCTTCTTCCTGATCATGGGTTACATAAATCGTCGTGATGCCAAGTTGTTGCTGTATGGCTCGTATATCATCACGGAGCTGAATCCTGATCTTTGCATCCAGTGCGGAAAGCGGCTCATCCAGGAGCAAGGCGCCTGGTTTTACGATAATCGCTCTTGCCAGGGCAACCCGCTGTTGCTGTCCGCCGGAAAGTTGATGAGGGTAATGATCGCCAAACTGGGTCATGTGGATGAGATCGAGCATTTCATCAACCCGCTTTTCCGTTTCCGTTCTGGGAATTCCGGATATTCTCAGGCCAAAGCCGATATTTTTTCTGGCCGTCATGTTCGGAAAAAGTGCGTAATTCTGAAACACCATGCCCAGTTTGCGCCTGGCGGGCGGTATATTCGACACGTTCACGTTATTGATCAGGATGCTGCCTTTGGAAGGCGTTTCAAATCCGGCGATCATTCTGAGCATCGTGGTTTTTCCACAACCCGATCCCCCCAGAAAGGAAACAAATTCGCCTTTTTTCACCGATAGCGACAACTCATTTACAACGGTATTGCACCCGAAATTTTTAGATATTCCTTCAAGTTCAATGAATCCCATGTGTAATGCTCCCTGATCATGGATGCTTTTAATGTATATCGCCGGAACTGAATCGAGATCCTGAAACGCCCCGGCTTGCAATCTGAATAAGCATAATGGCTCCCCATGTCATGGCAAAGCTGAGAATAGCAAGGGCAGCCGGCTCGTAGGCAAGGTCTCTGCCTACAAAAGCCATATAAGGACCAAAAGCGGGCCATGCCAGGAGAACGGCAAGAGTCAGCTCGCCGATTACGGTTGCGAAGGTGAGAAAAATGGCGGAAAGCAGCGCAGTCCGTAAATTAGGTAAAATTATGCGAAAGAGAATACTTCCCCATCCGGCTCCGAGGCTTTGCGCCGCTTCGGTCAGCATCTGGAGATCCATGACGCTTAAGCCGGCATCTACTGCCCTGTAAATGTAGGGAAAAGAAATGACGACATAACCGGCGACCAGGAGTGCAGGACTGGTCGTGAGGGCGAACGGGGGTTTCGCGTAACAGCGAATAAGTCCAAAAGCCAGGATAATGGGGGGAATCACGAAAGGCAACAGCGTGAAAAACTCAATAACCGGTTTGGCTTTTGGAACCCTGAGATGGATCCAGATGGCTGTCGGCACGATGATGCCCAAGCCGGCAAGTACGGTGCAGACAGACATTTGGAGAGAGAAACGAAAGGTATTCAGAAAGTTGGGATCCGCAAAAACATGTTGGTACGCCACAAAGCTCAAGACGCCTTTTTTGCCCTTGAGCGAAAACAGGAAGGTGGCCAGCAGGGGAAGAAAGAAATACAAAAGCCCTGCGATGAGCCAAAACCAGGAAAAAGATTTCCGTATCATCTTTTCGCTGTTCATTTTATCCATCGCGACGAAAGCCTCTGAAGCCATAAGTAAGCGATAATGCTGGCGGTCATAATGATGATCATCCCAAAGGCCAGGGCGTACCCCAGGTTGGGATCGTGAAGAACGTTGCCACGTATCTGTGCGCCGATCAGAATCGGAACGAGATTGATGAGACCGCCTGTAAGCGCATAAGCCGTTGCATATGCTCCGAATGCATTGCCGAAAAGGAGGATGACGGCGGCTGAAAGCGATGGCAAAAGCACAGGAATTCCGACATGAAACCAGTATTGAAATGCAGATGCCCCCAGATTTTCAGAGGCTTCGCGCCACTCTTTTTTCATTCCGTCCAGGGCAGGCTGAATGATCAGCACCATCAGTGGTATCTGGAAATAGATATAGGTCAGGCTGAGACCCCAAAAGCTGTAGAGGTTGAACCCCGTATCATAAAGGTCTATGCCGAAAATGCTGCGCAGGAGAACCGTAATAAAACCTGCCCGTCCAAGCGTTGAAATAAATGCAAACGCAAGAGGAACACCGGCGAAATTTGAAGCCACCCCCGAAAATGTCGAGACAAAAGAGCGAATGCCCTGCGGCAGACCGCCGAGGCTTATTGCATAGGCGATCAGTAAACCGCCCAGACCGCCCAGAACTGCTGTGGTTGCGCTCAGATTGATGGTAATGAGATATGAGCTGACAATATTCGGCTTGAGAAGATGGATAAAATTATCAAACGTCAAAGCTCCGGTGTTATCCTGAAAACTGCCCACAATAAGAGAGCTTGCCGGAATTATCATGAACGCAAAAAGAAAGATAAAAAACGGTGCAAGACCAAGCCAGCGGGCCTGTCGTCTTATTCTGTGGGCATATAACCGGAAGAAAGATATGTGTCCGGCATCTGTTGTATGGGGCCGTCCCTGTGCAGAGATGTCAGGCATACGGTTATTTTTTCTGAACATTGATTTTGACAATTTTGTCCCAGTTTTCGGCGATGCTTTTATTCTCTGCGCTCTGATCGCTGAGCGATGGAAACACTGCTTTGGCATAGGCGGCTGCAGGCGGAAGCTTTGCTGCCAGATCGGCCGGAATCTTGTTGCGCTTTGCAAGATCATTATAGCGTACCGGATGCCCATAACCTT
The DNA here is from genome assembly GCA_001443525.1 of Desulfobacteraceae bacterium RAAP-1. Taxonomy (GTDB): domain Bacteria; phylum Desulfobacterota; class Desulfobacteria; order Desulfobacterales; family Desulfatirhabdiaceae; genus RAAP-1. The sequence continues at coordinate 4,092 of LKPX01000088.1, forward strand.
TGAGCCAGATAAGCTGGCCTTCATCTGAATACAGAAATTCCATCCAGAGGCGGGCGGTATTGGGATGTGGGGCATAGGCGCTGATAGCCTGAACGTACACACCGGCTACGATTCCGGTTTTGGGTATGACTACGGCAATATTCGGGTTGCCTGCGCATTTGTCACGGTTGGACAGGGCATTGTAATCCCAGCGTACCGTTACAGGTGTTTCTCCAGATGCAACCGTGCCGGGAACTGCGATAACCGGAACGAAATTACCCGCTTTGTTGAGTTTATTGAAAAACTCAAGTCCTGGTTTCATATCGGTCAGGCTTCCTCCCTGAGAAAGCGATGCTGCCACAACCGCCATAATAGCCTGATTGGCGGTGCGTGGATCGCCCGAAAGAGCGAATTTGTTTTTGAATTCGGGTTTAAGAAGATCAGACCAGTCTTCAGGCTGGTCTTTCACGATGTCCGCATTAATCTCGAAGGCCAGAACGCCATAGTAGTCACCGTACCAATAGCCGTCCTTATCCTTGATGTTATCTGGAATTGTGTTCCATGTCCGTACTTTGTACGGAGCGATCAGCCCTTCTTTTTTGGCAGCTGGTCCAAATGAAAGTCCTACATCGATAACATCGGGGGCCTGAGGCCCTTTATTGCCCTTGTTGGCCTTGATGGATTCGATTTCTTCTCCGGATGAGCCTTCAGGGTTCAGCTCATTCATCTTAATGCCGTATTTTTTAGAAAAAGTGTTAATCATTTCGCCGTAGTTGACCCAATCACGCGGCAAAGCGATAACCGTGAGTTGCCCTTCTTTTTGAGCGGCTTTGACAAGGGCACTCATATCTTGGGTAGATGCAGCCTGGCTGAATGCCGTTGAAGCTGATACTGAAAGCAGTGCAATGATGATGACAATGCCGAACTTTTTCATGGAACCTCCTTTGTGTTTTCTGTGGAGGCCGCAGCGCGAGCAGGCATACGGATTTTTTGCGACCTCATCCAACCTGATATTTGCTTGTTTTTAGTAACACATTGAATATAAAAATAATATTTATTTGCTGGCTATAATATCAATGAGTGCCAATTGAAGCGCGAAATGTCAGCTATAAAAGGTCTCATGGACGGATACAATTTCCAGTCATTGTCTTCTACAACGCATTTCCCGCAACCCTGAAATTCAGATAGAGATTCGCCAGGTAATTTCCCGTTCCCACCAGGACGGCAACGGCGATTCGGATGACAAGGTAAGGGCCGTTGGTAACCGCTGTAAGCGCCCACATCAGAAAGACCGTAAGCGCTGATCCGGCCAGAGCGGTTTTGAGAAAATAGAGATATCCCCAAAAAGGTGCGCGCCCGGAACCTTTAAATACCCATTGGCGACTCAAAAAATAGTTGAGCGATACGGCCACCAGAAAACTGGCGGCAACGGCATGTAAATAGTATATTTTACAGAAAGATACCATTACCCATAACAATGACAGATCGAGCATGAATGTCGAAAACCCGATGACCGTATATCTGGAAAATCGTTTGAATCCTGTATGCATCTGACTTCAAACCTTGTTGCCAATTGTGATGCCTTCGTAAAAAGTCAAAAACCGGATTTTCACAACCAATAAATTCAAGATGTTATTGTTGTAAAAATAGGCTAAAACCGACTTTTTACGGGGCCATCAATTGTGACGGCTTCGTAAAAAGTCCGCAGGCAGCGCTTGCGCGGCATCCTTGGTCGTTGCGGCGCACCATAAATACGCCTTGCTCTCATTCAGGGCATTACAAAAGATTGCTGGCCAGCTCCGACAGTTCCGAACGTTCCCCTTTTTCCAGATTGACATGCGCATAGAGTTTCTGCCCCTGCATTTTTTCAATCAGGTAGCTCAGGCCGTTGGACTGCGTGTTCAGATACGGATGGTCAATCTGGAAAATATCACCGGTCAGAACGATTTTCGTGTTTTCACCGGCGCGTGTGATAATGGTTTTGACCTCATGGGGCGTCAGGTTCTGCGCTTCATCCACAATAAAATATATATTGACCAGACTTCGGCCGCGAATATAGGCCAAAGCGGATATAAGCAGCTTGTTTTCTTCCAGAAGCTTGTTAATCGTCTCCCGTGTGGACTCAGATTTGCCGAAATGGGTTTTGATGACGCTCAGATTGTCAAACAGCGGCTGCATGTAGGGATCAAGCTTGGACTGAATATCGCCCGGAAGAAAACCGATATCCTTATTGCTGAGCGGTACGACCGGACGTGCCAGAAAAATCTGACGGTAATTCTTTTTTCGATGAAGCGCTGCGGCCAGTGCCAGAAGTGTTTTTCCGGTACCGGCCTTACCGCTGATGGTCACCAGTTGGATGTTGCTGCTGGTCAGAGCGTCCAGGGCAAAGATCTGCTCCGCGTTGCGCGGCAGAATGCCGAAAGCAGGGTTTTTATCAATGCGGCGCATTTTCTGGCAGAAAGGGTCATAGGTGGCCAGTACGGATTTTTTGTCGTTTCTGAGAACGAAATACTCGTTGGCCACAGGTTCCTTTTCCAACAGCAAATCAGACGGGTCCATTTCAAAAGGATCTTCATACAGCTTTTTCAGAACCGTTTCCGGAATATTTTCCAGGAATCGTTTACCTGTATATAACGTTGAAATATCCTTGACCTGATCGCTTTTGTAATCCTGAGCCATCAGACCGATAGATTTCGCTTTTATCCGCAGGTTGACATCCTTGGAAACCAGGATGACCTGAAGCGATGGGTTTTCTTTAGCGATATGGTAAGCGATGTTGAGGACGTGATGATCCGGCCTGGATTCCGGAAAGCTGAGGGCAATGTCTTCATGAAATTTTCTGTCCAGTTTCACTGTAATCTTTCCCAGCCCAGGCCCGATGGGAACCCCACCGTTGAACAGATGATCCCCGCACAGCAGGTCGAGCGTACGCACAAATTCACGGGCATGAAAATTCAGTATCTCGCTGCCTTTTTTAAACTGATCAAGTTCCTCAAGAACCGTCACGGGAATAACGACATTGTTTTCTCCAAACTGATAGATGCAGGAGCTGTCATGAAGAATGACGTTGGTATCCAGAATGAATGTGGTTTTCTTTTTTCGTGGCATTGGATGTCGGATATCCTGTATTTTTAGATAAATGGCCGGAGAGTCGACCGGTGATGCTCATCCACCGGCGGACAGATGCGCCTTGGATATGCACCTGGAGTTGAAATACTGATCACGAACCATATAAACATTGGCCAATGCTGTCTGAACATCGACATCGGCGTATTCGAAAACCATGGAACTCTCGGGTGCAAATGAAGTAATTGCGGCAAACACCGGTGTCCAGCCAATCGTACCATCACCGACAGGAAGGTGATCATCGGATATGCCCTGATTATCATGAAGGTGACAGGCGACAAGACGATTGCCTAACCGCTTGATGACATCCGGCAGATTCCAGTGATTAATATTGGCATGCCCTGTATCTATCAGAGCGCCTGCCTCGGGCAATTCCAAGAGCAGTTCCAAATATTCCGGCCAGTCGAACAGTAACGTACCTTTGTTGTTCAACCCAACATTTTCAATCAGTAACGGAACGTGATGATCTTCGGAAATCACCAGAAGTCTTTTCAGTCGCCGCTGTATGCGTTCTCTGACACGTTCTTTTTCTCCGTTAAACGCTTCATTGGTATGTACCACCACAAAAGCAGCATTCCATCTGGCCGCAAATTGAAATACATCTTTGTAAAGAGCCATGTAGCGGATATCATTTTCATCAGCCAGATTGATTCCGACGCTTGGCCCATGAATGCTTAAATTCTGAACTGGACGATTCGCATACAATTCTTTCATAACCCGCTCCCAGTAGATATCGTTGCCAAATTCATAAAATACTTCTATTCCCAGATCAGCAGGCAAATATTTCAGGGCAGCATAGTTAAAGCCGACAAAAGACAAATTACTGAGAGACAAACGCACTGATTTATACCTCCATATCATTTATTGAAATCGACTACCGCACATGGGGACGCCCGATATTACACCCGGTATGACTGTCAAAGCTATTGACATGTTCCCAGGAAAAGGAGATTCCCACAGTCCCTTCAATGGCCGATTGTTCGGCCGGAAACACACACAGCACAAGTTCATCTCCCTGCAAGCGGACATGAACACACCGCTGACTGCCCAGGAGTTCAGTAAATTCCACACGTCCCCGAAGAAGAGAGTTGTCACTCAGACGACAGTGTTCCGGACGTATACCGACCCACAGCTCTGAATGCGACGCCAGGAGATTCTGCCATTCGGCAGGCGGCTTGATGTCACAGCCTGCAATCCGCAGCTTACCATCACACAACCGCCCCTGAAGCAGATTCATGGGAGGTGCTCCGATAAAAGACGCAACAAACGTGTTCGCCGGATATTGATATATGATATCCGGTGTATCCAATTGCTGGAGAACCCCCTGATTCATGATGGCGATGCGTTGCCCGACCGACATGGCTTCAATTTGATCATGGGTGACGTACATCAGGGTCGGCCGGTAAAGCTCGTGAATTTTTACCAGTTCGGTACGAGCCTGGAGGCGGAGCTGTGCATCCAGGTTGGAAAGGGGTTCATCCAGAAGAAAATATGGCGCCTGCTTCACAAGTGACCGCCCGAGTGCGACTCTTTGTTTTTGACCTCCGGACAATTCATGCGGTTTTCGTTGTTCGTAGCCGGACAGGTTCAGAATTTCGAGCGCTTTTTCTGCCCTCGCCTTGATTTCTCCATTGGGAACCTTCCGGATCGAAAGCCCGAAAGTGATGTTCTCCCAGACCGTCATATGGGGATATAATGCATAATTCTGAAAAACCATGGCAATATTCCGGGCGCCTGGTTCCACCATGTTCATGACGTGTCCACCCATTTTCAGAATGCCCGAAGTGATTTTTTCAAGACCGGCCACCATTCGCAGTGTTGTCGTTTTTCCACAACCGGATGGACCCAACAGAATCAGCCGTTCACCTTCCTGAACGCTCAGGCTCAAACCTTTGACCGCTGTGATTTCGCCGTAATATTTGGAAACATCTTCAAATACTATTCCACTCATGGATCGCCTATCCTTTCACCCCGGATTGCATGAACGTATGGATGATAAATCGCTGACAAGACAGATATAACAGGAGCGGAGGCAGTGATGTCAGCACAGCGACAGCCATTGCTATGCCCCACTCACTGCCGCCTTCGGCGCTGATAAACATCTGAAGAGCCAGCGGCAGCGTATATCTGGATTTATCCTGTAACACCAGCAGCGGCCAGAAATAGTCATTCCAGGAATTAATGAAAAACACGATCCCCATGGCAATAACGGAAGGTTTTATCAGCGGCAGTATAATTCGCGTCAACATAACCCATGCGCCGGCATTTTCCAGTTTACCTGCTTCTATCAGCGGCCGGGGAATGGCACGCATGGCCTGGCGTATGAGAAATATCCCCATGGCATCCGCTAACTGCGGCAGAATCACTCCCCAGGGGGTGTTCAATACACCGAGTCTGGATAAAAGCAAATAATTCGGTACCATAACAACAGTAATCGGAATAAAGAATGTCAGCAACAATGCGTTGAACAATTTTTCTTTGTGAGAAAATTCATAATAAACAAAGGCAAAGGCGGCCAGAATGCTGGTGATTATTTTCGAGGCAGCAATGATGCCTGCAATAAAAAAGGTATTAAAAATATACTGTACCAGTGGAAAATTTTTCAGTACATACAGATAATTGTTCATCACTGGTACTGCCGGAATCGGATTCAGCGTGGATTGAAATATCTCATCCATGCTTTTGAAAGAAGTGGAAAGCATGAAAAACAGCGGCCAGAGCTGAATCAGCACTGCTCCACAAAGCACCACATGCCAATGCCAGCCACGGATGCTGCTAATTTTCATAGTGTACCTTTTTGTCCAACACTTTTGTTTTCAACATCAGGAACAAGGCATATATCACCATGCTTAAGATCGCAAATGCAGCAGCTTTCCCGGTCTGAAAAAAGACAAAGCCGTACTGATACACGATATATACCAGATTGGTGCTGCCCTGATCCGGCCCACCCTGTGTCAGCATGTTGACGGGAACAAGAACGTACTGCAGCCCGAATACAATGGTGATTACAAAAACATAAAGGGCGGTGGATGAGGTCATCGGGACGATGATGTATCTGAAAAGCTGCCAGTCTGAAGCATTTTCGATCCGGGCTGCCTCTATAAGCTCTTTTGGAACATCAACCATCGCTGACAGCAGCAGGATAAGATTATAACCAAATACTTTCCAGCCGATAATCAGCCCGATGACAATCACAACCAGCACCGGCTCCTTGAACCAACGGGGGGATTCCAGCCCGACCGCAGACAGGAGAATACTTAACGGGCCGGCCAGTGGATTAAATATCCAGAGAAAAAGAATACTGGCGACCGCAAGGGAAACCGTACTGGGAGCAAACAAGGCGGAACGATAAAAAAAACTGAATCGTTTTAGCAGATGCGCCATCATAAAGGACAGAAGGTATGGCAGCAGAAAATTAACCAGCAATAAAACCACAATATAAAGAACCGTATTCGTTATTATCTTTATAAACTCGGCACTGGTAACCAATTGAAAATAATTCTGCAGCCCTACGAATTTCATCGCAGGGCTGATCATATTCCACAGATGAAAGCTCAGCCATACGTCCTGCAACAGCGGCCAATAAGCGAAAACAAACAACACCAGAGTCGCCGGAGTCAGGAATACGACAGGCTGCCAGATGCTGCCGGCTTCACAAAAAGTCCGACGCCAGTGTTTAGCTGCGTTTTTTATCATGGCGGCATACTGTATGTACGCATCATTGCTCAGGATCTGCTCACCCTGATCCTGAGCTTTATGACTTGCCATCCTGATTTCGGCTTCTTCCAGATTCATAAATAATTACGCTTTGTTGGGTTATGGATTTCCTGTGAACAACATTACAGTTTTCACAATATATTCCATTATAATTCCATTTTGCTTTCAAAATGACATTCCAGCAAGCATTCGGACTGAGACCGCGAAAGCAAGCGGGCAGCGATGAGACTGTATATTCAGTACGTCAAATCACAGCACAGCGAAGCTGACAAAGGTATCAGCCGAACGCTTGCTGGAATAAATTACTGGAGCAGGGAATTGACTTTAGCAGCCGCCTGTTTCAGAGCTTCTGCCGGTGTCTGCTGACCACTGAGAATGATATCCCGCACATCGATCAGTGTCTGCTCGGCCTGCAGTCCGTTGACACCTGGGAAACTGGCCCATTTCACGACTTCCGGCATTTGAGACATGGCCACCTGCATGTTTTTGTTCTGTTCGGCAAAGGCTTTCAAGCCTTTAGGGTCGTCAACAACTCCCTTCCGTGGCGGCAGATACCCCGTACCCTTAGTCCAGACTGCCAAAGCTTCGGGAGATTCCAGAAATTTGACAAAACGCCAGGCTGCTTTCTGCTTGACAGGATCCTGGGAAAAAATCATCAACAGGTTTCCGCCAGCTGGCAATTTTCTCGCCTTTCCTTCAAACACCGGAAACTTTGTGGCCATCACTGTAAATTTTGCGCTCTTTTCAAAATTTTCCCGTTTTCCGATGGTTGTGCATACCATCCCCAGTTTTCCACTGATGAAAGCCTGAAAACCTTCTTCATTTGTTGCATGCAGACCACTGCCGGCCTTTACCATATCCACCAGTACCTGATAAGCCTGAGCAGCTTCAGGAGAATCAAACCCGGCGATTGTATGACCGTCTTTCTTGGTGAGAATATGCCCGCCATTGGATTCGATCAAAGCCTGTTGAGCCCAGTTGTCAGCAAACTCCTGCATAAAGAATCCGACGTTCCCTGTTTTATTCTTGATCGTCTCGGCATACTGGGCTACTTCCTGCCATGTACGCGGCGGTTGATCGGGATTCAGCCCCGCCTGTCTGAAAATATCCGGATTGTAATACAGTACCGGTACGCTGACGGAATAGGGAATGCCGATTTGTTTACCATCATCGGTTGTAGCCAGGGCCAGAATGTTGGGAAGAAAATTATCTGACAGGAATGTCTTGTCTTCCGGTGCATATTTGTTGATGATGTCCTGGATACGGACATATTTTAAATTTTCACCGGCATAGTTCAAATAGCTGTACCCCATCTGCACCACATCCGGATTTTTTCCGGAAGCCATCGCCGCCTGAAGATTTTGCGTCAACCCCTTATACATATCGGGATTATACTTTTCGACAACTTCAATATCAGAATTTTCTTTATTAAACTGTTCCACGAGCTGCTTCACCGCAGGGCCGCCGAAACTTTCCGAGTTGACATGCCAGTACTCAATGACCGCTTTGCCGGGAGATTTCTGAGAGACGTTTGTAGAGCTGTCGCATCCCGCAACCAGGACGGTCAATGTCCCAATACATAACCAGGCAAGCAGTTGTTTTGCTGTTTTCACTTTTTCTCCTCCTGAATGGTTTGTTTCATATCCGCACGAAAGTCTGTTGTTATGAGTACATCTTTTCGGTTAACCTGATGTTAAAATCTCGTTAGAAATGTGTGATCTCGTCAAAGAAACGCCCTGTCAAATTGCCTTAAATAAGAAAAGCAAAGAAGTATCCTAATACTGCCTGAACAATCCACTGCTATCCTTGTCGAAATAATGTACCATGATTTTTAAATTTCAAAGAACTGATGAGGATAAGGAGGTACTTATGTTGAAAACACCCAAAGGCATCAAAAGAGATATCCTGAATAAGTTTCGATCGCTTTCAAATGAGAGTGACACACTTTCTCCCCGCTGGCTGCTGAATGATTACTGGCGAACATTAACAGTGAACGAAAAAAGTCATTTCAACAGAGCGGTTACAGAGCTGATCCAAAAAGGACTTGTCGAAAAGGTAACCGGCCGTATCCCCACACTGAAGCTGACGGATAAAGGCTGTAATTTAATCTTTTAGATGAAATCCACTCAAGATTTTATGCACGAACATCGGATCAGGAAGAGCGTGGTCTCAGGCAATCGCTCTTCCTGTAACCGTTATTACGGGTGTGTACCGACTTCAGCCGTTGCATCGGGTTTGATTTCCAACGGTTCGAATTCGGTCTCCGGGGATGGTGATTGGAAATCAGATTCGATTTCCAGCGCTTCCGGCTCGGTGGAGGATATTTTTAGAAAATCAGCCGGAACGTCTATGTCCTCTGTTGACCATGACAATTCAATCCGCAGTTTTTCCTTCTCTTTTTTTTGCTTGGCCTCAACATTTATTTCTATCTGAGCGGAAGGTGTCAGGGATAAAAACTGATTGCCTTTTTCAATCACCAGCTTTTCGGATTTAAGATTCTGCGCCAGAGATTCCAGATACTGAATGATTTCATTTTTATCCAGAACTACATTCAAATTGATTTCCTTTTTGCTCATAATGCCTCCTTGTCTGTAATGATGTGATAAATGGTCTGTATTATGGGAAGTGAATCGGATGATGCAGACTATCTGGGTGGAGTTTTCCCATGCTGCGCCCAGTAGATACAGGCGTCAGTGGCAGATTCGAAATGGACGCCTCCGGTGATCTCAAGAACATGGCTCCATTTCAGAAAACGGATATAAAAGTCTTCGGATGTATCCGGTATGCTGTCATGACGATCAGGCAGAAAAAAAAGACCCGTTGATTTCATAAATGCCGGAAGCAAATCCCGACGCCGGGCGATATTGACTTCCTGAAGAACCGTGGGTTTGTTGTCATGTTTCCAGTTGAGGATGATCAAGGCGTCCATAGGCGTACTCAGGATGAAGTGGTTATCCCCAAAGCACTGGTCTATGGGAACATCATACTTGTATTCCAGATTCCAGAGATCATCTTTGGACAATGCGGAAAAACGCCGGTGATCCTGCTGGGACAGCAGTCCTTTAAGGTCCGGATTGTTTAAAATAGTGCCGGGATTGACTCGTGGCAGTTTTCCGACGCCGTGCATCCACACACATGGATCGGTTTTTTCCAGAATCAAACGGTCATTACTGACAAAATCCGCTCCCTTGCTGACCAGATGCAGCGCCAGAGTGCTTTTACCCATGCCTGAAAATCCTGCCAGCGCCAGCCCCTTGTCATGAATCCGGACACCTGCGGCATGCCCGAGAAGCCCATTCTGAAAAATCCGCCATTCAATGTACCGGTTGTTGATAAAGTTGACCACCTGATTCAGGTTCTCCATGCAGGGGCCGATGGCGACATGATCTTCACCGCCGAATATGAACATCATGCCGGTCAACCGTTTCCGGACAATCCGGCCGTTTTCAATATCCAGATATTCTTCCTTGATACGGGTTTTACCCGGATCCGGCTGTTTAAGGGTAAACGGCAGTTCCGCGGAAATATCGGGCGCCTGATGTACGGATATGATCCGGTCCGCCGGCAACGGCTGGGTAATGAACATGCTGAAATAGCGTTTCAGGCCGGAAATCACCGTACCGGAATTGGATTGTACCTGAATATGGCAATTTCCGAACTGCAGATGCACGTCCTCGGTGACCGGCAATTCCGATCGTATCCGGGTGACGATGTCTTTTCTTTCCAGCTTGTCAAATATCATTCTGTAATCCTTTTCAGCACATAATCCACATAGCATTTGGCGCCATCCATGCTGCATGCGGTTTTCATACCTTTAAAACCGCCGAACGCGGACACTTCGAATACATAGACACCGTCCGGGGTTTCAGCGACATCCACGCAGGTAAAATCCAGATCGAAAAGCGCCTGGGCCTTTCCGGCGATTTCGATGGTTTCCGGTGCAGGATCAAACGGCGCATACCTGCCGCCGGATTCTGTGGTGGTGTTCCAGGACCCGGTCTGATTGCAGCGGGCATATGTGGTTAAATATCTGCCGCCCAGAAATACGATGCCCAGGTCTCTGCCGTTAAGATTTATTTTTTTCTGGATGTACATGATGGGATTTTCACGCCGGAAATTTTCCACGTCTATCCGTGTGTCAGGACCATATGATACCATTCGCATACCTCTGGCTTTGGAAGAATAGAGCGGCTTTAAAATAACATCCTTGAAGTCTTCGATCACCTTAACAGCCTGATCTGCGCTTTCCGTGACGGCGGTTGGGGGCATGGGGATTCCCGCCATTCGCAGCGTCGTGGTGCAACTGAGCCGATCCAGCACCCGCATGATGTGTAATGGCCGTGAAAAGATCCGGACACCTCTGCTTTCCAGAAACCGCAGAATTTCCAGCCGATCCAGCAGGCAAGGTGAATAATAGGACCCGATTTTTTTGATTATAATGGCATCCAGTTGCGTCAGATCCGTTCCGTCATACCAGACCTTTCCCCGGAATAAATCCAGACAGATGTTTTCCATATCCACCAGAAGACGTCTTCCGGTAACATCCGCCACACAGTCCGCCAGACGTTCTGACGACCATCCGCCGCTGTTTCCGATAACTGCAATGCGAGGCATATCCGTTCCTTAATAACATAAAATATCTTCCGGAAATGAAAACGAATTCCATTGTCCGGAGGGGTGATGAACAATTTTTTCCATCAGGTAGTGAGCGCGCAGCACCATTTCTCTGGCGAAATCGTAATTGTGTTCAAACCGGATGGACGTATAAAAATTCCGGCTAAGGGCCAGCGCCATCCGAATTTGAAATTCAGAGTCATCATGTTCCTGGGCAAAACGCTTCACCAGATTCAGAAACATGAAGATCACCTTGTTAATCCTGTCCCGCAGAACCGCATCGAACACCGGTACCCTGAAATTGGACATCAGAAAAACAGCGGCATCCTGGACATAATCGTCTTTGTGGGAACGATAGACGTCAATGTAGTGGAGCTGCTGGGACATATGGTCATATACCAGGTTGTTGGCGTTGAAATCTCCGTGACACAAAACGGAAAAGGGAGCGAAGAGGGTGTTTTCAATTTCGGAGCATTTCCGAATCACCTCGTGTGTGGAGAGAATTTCAACCTTTCCCATGTGCTTGGCGCAACGGAAAAGACCCGGATGCAGACGTCTGCTTTCTTCCAGCCTGGACAGCAATTGCTGAATGCAGGTAACGGCGACAGGCTCCCGAGTCAGTGTTTGTCCCCAGATATCGAGCAGCACATGCTCCAGCAGAAACAGCGCATTTTGAACAATATCATCGGAGGCTGTCAGAATCACTTCGTCCAGAGTGCATCCGGGAAGAAATTCCACCAGCAGAGAGGCGATGTCATGATCCTCATAATAACCGAAGATGCGGGGCGTCAAGCCGGGATACAGATTTTCCCACTGTTCCAGACTGATCTTTTCTTTTCGGATTTTCTCCAGATTGCCTTCCTTGAAAATTCCCCGGGATTTCTCCTGACTCCTGTGCTTTTGAGCAATCAGGCTGATGCGGCATCCCGAGCGCGAGCCCCAGATGGATTTAAGATCAATTTCAGAAAGTTCCCCTTCATAACCGGATGCTGACAGCGTTTTTTGCAGGGCTTCAAACTGGTGTATCTTGATTTTTTCTCCCAGGATTACAAACAAGAGCGCCTCTCCGATGTTCAGGAGGGAATCTCCGATTCTTTCCAGATATCTGAAAATAAAAAGCGTTGTTACCAGATCGCGCGTGGACCTGCCGGTATCCAGCTCCATCATGATGCGATCAAATTCATTTTTATAGAGCGTATCCAGAATGAATTCCGAACGGCAGATATCAAGCGCGCCGGAGAGGCTGCGTTCTTCAAACACGGCGATGATACGGGAGATATTGCGCTGAATTTCCTGAATCATGGCGCCATACTCAAACCGCCGAATAAACGCAGGGTCCGACAGGTATTCCACCTGTCTGGCCGTGTTGACGCAGAAATCGGCGATTCTTTCCAGGTTGACGCAAATGATATGGATGGAGCGAATGACATTGATAATATCTTTATCCAGTGAATCCGGGCCGTGAATCCGTGAAAAGCACGCATTTTCAATGGTTGTCTTCAGATTGTCTATGTAATCATCCCTCGAACATATCCTGTGAAAAATCTTATGGCTGGGCGCAGCCAGAAGATCCGAAGTCGCCTGAACCTGACCGGAAATTTCAACTGTCAGAAATCTGAAATTTTCCCTGATTTCTTCCAGTTTCGAAGCGATTTCAGGATGAGATATGAATGACATTGCTTTTTCCCCGATACATTTCAAGCTGAGAATCTTTCCATGTCAGTTTTATGGACATCCTGGATTTGCCGTCTTTTTTTTTGGTTTTAACGGAAAAATGAATCAGTTCCGCAGGGGTCAACAGGACGTTGTCATCCTCGGAAGACAATACAATATTTCCTTTTTCCAGTCCTTCAATCAAAACGTTAAAGAATTCCCGGATGCTTTGCTTGTCCTGAATGGATTCATGATCAAATTTATCAGTCTCTGGCATGTTCAATCTCCCTGGCTGGGGGTAAAATGTGCGGTAATTCCAGTTCGCATTCAAACTGATACCTTTATCAGCTTCGCTGTGCCGCGATTCGACGTACTGAATGTACAGTCTCATCGCTGCTCGCTTGCTTTCGCGGTCTCAGTCCGAATGCTTGCTGGAATATCATTTTGAAAGCAAAATG
>LKPX01000089.1 GCA_001443525.1 Desulfobacteraceae bacterium RAAP-1
CATTCGGACTGAGACCGCGAAAGCAAGCGAGCAGCGATGAGACTGTACATTCAGTACGTCGAATCGCAGCACAGCGAAGCTGACAAAGGTATCAGTTTGAATGCGAACTGGAATAAGCGGCTGCACCGGGTGCTGCGGCTATTTGCCCAGCCGGGCCTGAATATCCGCCCGGCTGGGCAGCATCAGGGCAAACGGCACCGTGCAGAGAAACAGCATCCCAAAGAACCAGGAAGTATCGTTATAGGCCATCATGGTAGCATGCCGGGTCACCAAAGCATTGGTCAGCGCGTGACCTGCATGGGATGCCGTTAAAGGATCGAGGCCGCTGCGTTCCAACACTGCCGATGCTTCACGCAAAAATGTCTTATAAGCAGGATTGAACGGATTTACATGACTGGCCAGATAGACATGATGAATCTGCTGCTCGCGCGCTACCAGTGTTGCCGCAACCGCGTATCCGATATTGCCGCCGACACGCCGCGCCAGTGTGTACATGCCCGAAGCATCGGTTATTTCGGAACGGCGAATCGTACTCAGTGAGATGGTGGAAAGGGTGACAAACATGAACGGCATCCCGACGCCCATTACCAGCAGTGTCGGCACCATATTCCAGAAGCCTGCATTCAAGGACAGCCGGGCCAGATCATAATACGACCAGCACATGACAGCGGTTCCCAGCACCACCAGGATCCGTGCATCAAAATGGCGATAAAGCCGACCGACAATCAGCATGAAAAAAAATATCATAAGCGCTCTGGGCATTAATACCATGCCTGCCTGAAATGCGGAGTATCCTAAAAGTTCCTGTGTAAACTGCGGCAGGATAAACGTGGTGCCAAAAAGCCCGATGCCAAATACGAGCCCCATACCCGAGCCTAAGGCCATTGGCAGATTACGCAGAATACGAAAATTGACGATGGGTTCGGAGGCTTTCAATTCCCAGACAATCAAACTCACTACAGACAGTACGCAAATGGCGGTTCCGATAATGATCATGCGGGAATCGAACCAGTTTTCCTCCTGACCGCGTTCAAGAACGATCTGCATGCTGGTCAGCGACATTGATAAAAAAATGATCCCCAGCCAGTCCACACGCTTGACCCCCCGGCGCAGATAGGATGGATCGTTCACAAATATACCCACCAGATACATACCGGTGATGCTGACCGGAATATTGATATAGAAAATCCACGGCCAGCCGTAATTGTCCGTCAGCCAGCCGCCGATGACAGGACCAATGGCCGGCGCCAGAACGACTCCCATACCGAATACGGCCATTGCCATTCCTTGCTCGTCCTCTGGGAAATTTTCACGCATCATGGCTTGCGAAACCGGAATCAATGCGCCGCCCCCGATACCCTGGATCACCCGGTAAAACAGCATCTGATGAAATGTCGTGGCTGATCCGCAGAGCATGGAGCCGACTGTAAAAAGCCCGAATGACCACAGATACAGGCGCTTACGCCCCAAAAGCGCGCTCCACCATCCGGTCATGGTAACCATGATGATTTCAGCGATACTGTAGGCAGTCGCCACCCAGGTGATGGATGACAGATCCTGGCTGAAATTTCCCATCATGTGCGGCATGGCCACATTGACCACGCTGATATCCATGACCGCCATAAACGCCCCTAACATCACCGTAACGGCCATCACCCATTTATTGACGGCAACCGGTTCCGAATTTCCGGCAGATGCCGAAGGTGAACGGCTGCTCATGGTCTGGATGCCGGAGATGCGCCGGTCGGACCGAAAGAAGGTGGATGTTTCAGATTTTCAGACAGGGGCGTCTGAGAACTCTTTCTGTCTCTGATATTCACTTCCGGCACCACCGACATGCCGGGCGCGAGCTGATATTTCCGAACCATATCCATCTGATCGAACATAATCTTGACCGGAATCCGCTGTACCACCTTGACATAATTGCCGGTGGCGTTTTCAGGCGGCAACAGGCTGAACCGTGCCCCGGAACCGTGCTGAATGCTGTCCACATGTCCCTTGAAAACAACACCGGGATATGTATCCACGGATATTTCCACCGGCTGGCCTGCGTGCATCCGCGTCAGTTGTGTCTCCTTGAAGTTGGCCGTCACCCAGATATCCGGCGTTACAATCGCCATCAGCGACTGCCCCACCTGGACAAATGACCCGGGTTCCACCCCTTTTTTCGTGACAAACCCATCCTCCGGTGCATAGATTTTTGTATATGAAAGCATGAGTGCAGCCAGCGCTTCTTCCGCCTGCGCTTTTTCCACATCCGCCGCAGATACCTGGGCGCGAGAGCTGCTCTGCGCCATCTTGTGCGGCGCTGATTTAGCGGAGGTCAGCCGCGCCATCGCCTGTTCCAACTGGCCTTGACGAACAGCGATCTGCGCTCCGGACTGACGCACATTGTCTTCAGCCGCTTTCAAAGCGGCTTCGGACTGTTGCACCAGTGCCGCCTGCGCCTGAACTTTTTTACGCGCAGCGTCCATATCCGCAGCAGACATCTGGGCGGTTGCCGTCGCATGATCCAGTTGCTGCCGGCTGACCGTCTGTTGCGCCGCCATTTCCTGAGAACGTTTCATATCTGCCGCATCGCGCTGCTGCCGGACGGCGACCGCCGCAGCTTCCGCTGTGGCCAGATCGAGCGATGCTCTGGCATAGGCGCGCTGCGCCGATGCCTGATCACGCTGACTGAGGGACGCGGCGGCCTGCGCTTTGGCCGCTTCCAGCATAGCCCGCGCCGCCTTTACATCCGCCTCGGCCTCGGATACTTGGGACATCGCGGTAATCGTGGTCAGTTTCACATTGATATCCTGTGATTTCCGGGCCGAACGGGCGGCTTCCAGCACTGCTTTGGCGGCATCCAGTCTTGCCTGAAAATCCCTCGGATCCAGACTGACCAGCAGATCTCCGGCTTTCACCGGTTGATTGTCCCGGACATGCACCTGAACGACATGTGCGGACACACGGGGACTGATGACCACAATCCGGCTGTCAATAAAAGCGTCATCACTGGATTCGTGGTACATCGCCCTGATATAATAATGGATTCCGATGGCCAGCATGACAACAAACGCCCCCGCGCCAAGAGCGCCACGAATGGCCATACGACGAGACGGCATGCGATGGGCTCCATTCTGTCTAACTTTGGATACTGCATCCGATGATCCGGAATCCGGTTGATAGTCCTGCGTCATAAAATAATATTTCCTTCGGTGTGTTCAGAATATTTCAGCCTGCCTGTCCCTTCAGTGTTTCTTTCAGATCCGGGGTCATGACTCCGGCAAAACGCAGCAGTCTCAGATAGGCAATGTCAAGATTAAACTGTTCATCGGTGCGCCCTAATTCCGCTTTCAGCAGTACATCCCGCGCCGCGATACGGTCCAGATTCGTTCCCACGCCTGCTTTGCAGGCTGATTCTGCATAATTAAGGGCTTCTTTGCCGGCCTTTACCTGAATGTCCCGCTCATGCAGTCGTTTTTGGGCATCGGTGAAGTCTTCCAGGGTCGTCCGGATATCTTTGAGAATCTGCTTTTGGACCCAGGATTCCACCAGATGCGCCTGACGCAGTTGCGAATAGGCGGTTCGAACATCCTCATACACCAGACCGGCCGTAAATATCGGAATATGCACCTGAATCAGAGATGTCCAATCGGAGTCACTCGGAAAGGTTTCTCGGGTAAGATATCGCGTCAAATTAAGCGACACGGACGGGAAATAGCGTCCCCATGCGGTTTCCAAGCGACTGGCAGCCGCCGCAACCTGTTCACGAGCGGCCAGGAGATCCGGACGGTGCGACTCGGCCAGCGTCATCAGAGATGAAATATCCGGACGAACCGCCGGCGCCGCAAAACCTCCTGTCAGCGTTCCTTCCACCGACGAAACCCCTGTCAGCATGGCCAGCATGGCGCGTCCATTACGCACATCATTGTCAGCCTGGATGCGGGATGTTCGTGTACCGGCCAGTTGCGCCTCTGTCTGGGCGACATCCAGCGGCGCCGCCGTCCCGGCCTGAAACCGCACCTGCATGTCTTTCAGGCTTTGATCCTGCAACTGCACGGAATGCTTCAAGACCTGAGCCTGCTGTTCCGCGTGCATGATCTGATAGTAGGTTTGCGCCACATCCAGAAGCACAACTTCCTGCCGGTCTTTTAAAAGCGCCTTCTGGCGCCGGGCTTCGGCAGATGCGGACCAGACTGCGGGCACATCCTGAAAAGGACTCAAACTGGCGCTTCCCTGCAACTGCAGATCGCGGGCGCTTTCCGGTTCGAACTGACGGATCAGCGGATTGCTGGCGTCAATCGATGTTTTTTCCTGCTGCATATAGGTCGGTGTAAATGCAATGACCGGCAAAAAGCTGGAGAATGCCCGGTCTTTGTTGATCAGCGCCTGAAGATAATTCTCTCCACTGATGGCCAGTTGTTCGTTATTGGCGTTGGCCAGTCGAAGAGCGTCCTTAAGACTGACCGGGCTTTTCGGTGTATAGGTGTCCGCGGCTTTCGTCGTATTTTCGTCGAGTACATTCCGGTAAGTCTGCACCTCGCGCGCCTGATTCAGCGCACATCCAGCCAGCAGCATACAAAGCAGCGCCGCAATTACTATTCCTTCGTGGTTCACAAACAATCCTCCGACATCGCACCATCTCTTTTTCGAACCGGCCGTTTTTCCGAACAGCCCACTACAGCAGCGCTGGAATATGTAAGCGCGTCCTGATGCTGTCAAATCCTCTGGAATCAACCCGTACCCCCAAATTTAAAATATACATTTTAATTGTCCGTTTATTATAATTCACATCTCAATGTCAAGTTTAAAAACGGGAAAGTTCGTTTATGAATGGTTATTCATGTCTTGCAGAACCATCGCAGGATAGTATATTGATCATTCGATGGGATATAACATAAACCTCAACAGATAATTAAGCTCAGGAGAATATTACAATGAAAAACGTGAAATTAAGCGTCAAACTGATCGGCGGTTTTGTCATTGTGGCAATCATCGCTGCCATTATCGGAGGGGTGGGATACTGGTCGCTTGCCGTGGCCAAAAAAGCGCAGAATGAAGTTGCCGTAAATCGGCTGCCGAGCGTTTACGGCCTGCAGTCCTTAAATGAAGCGCAAAGCGCCATTCAGGGCTACGAGCGAACCATCGCCTATGAAAAAGATCCGGAGATTCTCAAACGTCAGTACGCCAATCTGGAAGATGCGTGGAAACGCGCCGACAAGGGATGGAAAATTTACGAGCCGCTTCCCCAGACTGAGGAAGAAGCCATGATGTGGAAAACCTTTGTTGATGACTGGAACGCCTGGAAGAAATCTCATCAGGAAGTGATTGCACTGGCAAAAAAAGGGGAGCACGAGGCGGCTCGCGCCTTAAGTTTCGGACAGACCCGGGATGCTTATAACAAATGCGCGCCGGAGCTGGATAAACTCGTTGCTCTGAACGTAAAAACAGCCAAAGACAGCGATCAGTCTTTCGGCAGGTATATTACTCGTATTACAGCGGTTTTTACCGGATTGATCCTATTGGGGCTTGCGGTATCCCTTTTTCTGGGCATTTACATGTCGCTGTCCATCACAAAAGCCCTGAATCGGATCATCAGCGGCCTTACGGAAGCCGCCGAGCAGGTGTCATCCGCAGCCGGAGAGGTGTCTTCGGCCTCTCAGTCCCTGGCGGAAGGGTCATCGGAACAGGCGGCGTCCGTGGAAGAAACCTCGTCGTCGCTGGAGGAAATGTCTTCCATGACCAAACAGAACGCCACCAACGCCGGACAGGCCGACTCCCTGATGAAACAGGCCAATCAGGTAGTCATCAAAGCCAATACGTCCATGACGCAGTTGACCACGTCCATGCAGGAAATTTCCAAAGCCAGTGAGGAAACTTCCAAGATCATCAAGACCATCGATGAAATTGCTTTCCAGACCAACCTTCTGGCGCTCAACGCCGCTGTGGAAGCGGCCAGAGCCGGGGAAGCCGGTGCAGGGTTCGCCGTTGTAGCCGATGAGGTCAGAAACCTGGCCATGCGCGCCGCAGACGCCGCTAAAAACACGGCGGTGCTGATCGAAGGCACTGTCAAGAAAATCGGTGATGGTTCAACCCTGGTCAAAACCACCAACGACGCATTCAACGAAGTCTCCCAAAGCGCTGCAAAGGTCGGCGAGCTTGTGGCTGAAATCGCAGCGGCATCCGGCGAACAGGCGCAGGGAATTGACCAGATCAGCATTGCTGTGACGGAAATGGACAAGGTCACGCAGCAGAATGCCGCCACTGCCGAAGAATCCGCTTCCGCATCCGAAGAGCTGAGTGCTCAGTCTGAAGAGATGAAAGGCTTTGTCAACCGGCTGGCGGCCATTGTCGGCGGAAATGCCGCTGCGGCCGCACCATCCGGCGGAATTCGCACCGCCAGGCGTCCGTCGTCCGTCAGGTCTTCGCTTCAGCAACCCCGGAAACAGCCGACACTGCCTGCTATAAAAAGCAGAGCCGTCAAGGCAAAGGCCCTGCCCGTTCGTGCGTCCAGGGAGGTCAACCCCAATGAAATCATTCCCATGGATGAAAATGATTTCAAAGATTTTTGATAATTCCGGCAAGCATTCAAACTGAGACCGCGAAAGCAGGCGGGCAGCGATGAGATTGTACACTGGGTATGTCGAATCGCAGCGAAGCTGACAAAGATATCAGCCTGAATGAGAACTGGAATAACAACAAGCCGCAGGGATGGCCGAACAACCGTTCCTGCATCTGAGGAATAGCGCATATGCCTATGTTCATTTCCGCTGTTAAAAACTGGAAACACCGGCCACACCCATCTCTGACTGACTGGCAAAACAGACTGAACGCTGCGTGCGGCATTCTGCACGAACTGGCTGAAGGAACTGAAGGTGCGTTCATCCGTCTCGGTGAAAAACTTCAGGATTTTTACTTCCGCGCCAAAACGCTGTCGGATTTGTCTTCACAGGTCGCCGGCTGTCTGTCCGGAGAGACACTGCAGCAGAGCATGGATGGCTTGCAGACGATATTTACACAGGTTCAGCAGCAGGATGAACTTTCAGGAAAAGGCATAGCGGTTCTTTCCTCGCTGCTGAGCCGGTTCAACCACATAAAAACCAGGATGGAACGCTTTGATCAGACAATCCGCAATCTGGATGTGCTGTGCAACTTTATCAAAATTGAAAGTGCGCGTCTCGGCAGCAAAGATACAGGATTCAGCGCGCTGGGTGATGAGGTAAGAAAACTTGCGCTCGATGTGGCGGCAAAATCCGCCGAACTGACCGCGCATTCCGAGAAGCTGGCGGCAATGATCCGGCAGGGGCTGCAACGGATGCGGGATTTTGAAAAGCAGCAGCAGGGGCGTGCCCGCACCATTCTGGATCAGACGGTTCAAAGTCTTTCGGTCATGACCCGGCAACACCAGTCCTCCTCCAAAACCCTGGAAGAGATTGCAACCCGCTGGAAACGCATATCGCAGAGCATCGGCGAGGTGGTGGCATCCATGCAGTTTCATGACATCACCCGCCAGCGTATCGAGCATGTCCGGGATGCGCTGCAGGATGTCAAGGAAAAGCTCCGGCCTGCCGCTTCCACTCCTGAGCCGCATGGCCGCATTTCGCATCTCGTCACCCACTGGCAGCATCTGCTGAAATTTCGTCATAAAGAAATTATCCCGGCGCTGTCCTCAGCGGTTATTCCCTGTGAAGTTCAGAGTATCCAGTTAAAAGATGCCGAAACGGACATGACGGCCGCCGTTGAGCGGATTATCCGGAATCTGACACAGATCGGTGATGAACTTGCCGTTATGACCGAAGACCTGCAAACACTGACGGTGTCGGGTGCAAAAAATGAAGAATCCTTTCTGTCGGGAATAGAAAAACGACTGTCGTCACTGGCGGACGCCATTGCCGCCTACAGGGCGATGAACCGGGAATGGGCCGCTTCCGTGCAAACCATCACCAGCCTGGCAGGCAATATGTCCGTCTTCATTCGTGACATTGAAAAAATCGGGATTCAGATGCAGATGATTGCCTTGAACGCCTGCATCCACGCCGCGCATATCGGCCAGGAAGGCGCCGCCCTGGGCACCCTGGCGGAATCCATTCGTCAGCTTTCAGATGAAACATCCAAAAAGATCGAGCAGATTTCCACCGATCTGAAAGCTGTCATGACGGAAGCCGGAACATTCACAGGAACATCCGAAACCGAAGAACTGATCCGTAACAATCCAGTGACAGCGTCGATAAGTCATTCGGAGCTGTCTGAACCTTCCAGACAGATTGACAGCATGATCGCCCCTCTTCACCAGATGGATCAGGAGGTTTCAGATTTATTGAGACAGATCCATCTGGATGGCGGCACGCTGACCCAGGATATCGAAACGACGGTGCAGGGCATCGATGTACACCGCAATATCAGCGCAAAAGTCCATGAAGTGACGTCAACGCTGGAAGCCATGGTCGCGGAAGTCAAGCAGCTCTGCCTCGCAGCCGGCCCTGAAGCCACCCCGGGCCTGGCGACAGAAATGGCCGAACGCTATACGATGGAAAGAGAGCGAGAGATACATCAAAGCATTGCCGGCGGCGCTGCGGCCGCTGCCGTGGCGGGCACTGTCAGCACCAATATCGCCGATGCACCGCCGTCTGTAAAAAATTCTGATGAACCGGAAATTTTTACCGATATACTCTTTGATGATGAAAAATCAGTTGAATCCACAGATGATGTACTGTTTGATGAAAATTTGACGACACTGGATTCAGATACTGCACCTTTTGCCGAAGCGCCGGTATCCACAGCAGCGGATGCAACGCCCGATACGGCGCCTCCGGAAGACGACCTGGGAGACAATATCGAATTGTTTTAGCAAAGGAACTATCAAAAGGCAGCAACACCGCAACAGGAGAATAAAAGATGAACCCGTTTGAAATCACTGAAATGCCAGACCACACCTTACTGACAATTCGGGGGGAGGTTTCCCTTCAAAATGCCGGAGAAGCGCTGGAGGCACTGACAAGCTTTCGGAGCAAAGGAGATCGTCTGCGTCTGGATTTGGAAAACGTCGAGACAGCGGATGTGTCCTTCCTTCAGTTAATCTGTTCTCTTCACCGCACCTGCCTGAGAGCGGGACAGAATCTGATGTTGTCTGGAAACATGCCGGAACGCTTCAAGACGATTCTGGAATCATCAGGCTATCGAAGGCCCAGAGCCTGCACGCTCGGCGGGGATAACCCCTGCCTGTGGACATGGAGGGATGAGCCATGACAACCAAAACGATCATGACCGTCGATGATTCGGCCAGCGTCCGGCAAATGGTCACATTCACCCTTCGGGACGCGGGCTATACCGTTATCGAAGCCTGTGATGGAAAGGACGCTCTGAGCAAAGTCGAAAACCAGCCTCTCAACATGGTGCTCACGGATCTGAACATGCCGAATCTGGACGGCATCGGCCTGATCCGCGCCCTGCGCGCCCATCCGGCCTGCAAGTTTATCCCCATCATCATGCTGACCACGGAATCACAGGCGGAACGCAAGCAGGAAGGCAAAGCCGCCGGCGCCACAGGCTGGATCGTCAAACCCTTTAAACCGGAACAACTCATTGCGGTTGTCAAAAAGGTGCTGGGATGATGGATAATCACAGGCAGGCTTTCAAGGAAGAGGCGTATGAGCTGCTCGGAGAGCTGGAAACCGCTCTGCTGGAGCTGGAAAAAGATTCTGACGATGCCGATCTCATCGGACGGGTGTTCCGTGCCATGCACACCATCAAAGGGTCCGGCGCCATGTTCGGTTTTGATCGGATTTCGATGTTTACGCACAACGTGGAGAACGTCTATGACCGGATCCGCAACGGAAAAATGTCCGTATCCAAACACCTGATCGATCTGACGCTGTCCGCCTGCGATGAAATCCGAAAAATGCTGGAGGAATCGGGGCCTGGTACTGCTGAGGACGACATGGCTGCGGATGCGCTTGCCCGTGCGTTCAAGGAGATGCTTCAGGAGGCGGGCTCCGCTGTTGTTTCAAGCGGCACGCTGTCACTCGATGAGGTGACTGCCAGCAAGAGCGACAGCCCGGATGTACCGGAATCCACCGGCCATGAAACCACCTGGCGAATCCGATTTCGGCCCAAACCCGGCATCTTCATCACCGGAACCAACCCCGTTCTGCTGCTGAATGAACTGCGGGAACTCGGCATCTGCAATGTTCTTGCAAACACAGACGGCATTCCCTTTCTGGGTGAGGTGGATCCTGAAGCCTGCTATACTTTCTGGGATATCATCCTGACCACCTCCCAGGATATGAATGCCATCCGCGATGTGTTTATTTTTGTGGAAGACGACTGCGAACTGATCATCGAAAAAATCGATGACGGTATGCAGGACGATGCAGAAGTCGATTACAAAAAGCTGGGAGAAATCCTGGTGGAACGGGGTGATCTGAGCGCCGAAAAGCTCAAAGACGTGCTGAGCGCCCAGAAAAAAATCGGCTCCGCGCTGGTGGATTCCGGCGCTGTCAGCCCGGATCAGGTACAGGCCGCGCTGGTGGAGCAGCAGCACATCCGGAGCGTCCGTCAGAAACGTCAGGCCGCGGAAGCCACCGCCAGCATCCGTGTACCTGCCGAAAAACTCGACAGCATGGTCAACATGGTGGGGGAACTGGTGACCGTTCAGTCGCGCCTCAGCCAGCTCTCAGCCCGGTTTAACGATCGGGCGCTGGTTCAGGTGGCCGAAGAAGTCGAGCGTCTCACCTCAGGACTCCGGGAAAACACCATGAGTATCCGGATGCTTCCGATAGGTGTCGCGTGTTTTCAGCGTTTTCAGCGCCTGGTGCGGGATCTTTCAATGGAGCTGGGTAAAGATATTGTTCTTAAGACAGACGGTGCGGAAACAGAACTGGATAAAACTGTCATTGAAAAACTCAATGATCCGCTCATTCATATCATCCGTAACAGCATCGATCACGGCATTGAAATGCCGGAAGTGCGAAAGGCTTCTGGAAAACCGGCGCAGGGAACCGTGCATCTTTCGGCGGAGCATTCCGGCGCCAATGTCTTTATCCGCGTCAGTGATGATGGCGCCGGGTTGGATACGGAAACCATCCGGGCAAAAGCACTCGAAAAGGGGCTGATATCATCAGATGCCGTATTGTCTGAAAAAGACATATTCGCCCTTACGCTGGCACCCGGATTTTCAACGGCAAAAACCGTCACCAACGTTTCCGGACGCGGCGTGGGCATGGATGTGGTGAAAAAAAACATCGACGCTTTGCAGGGCAGCATCGAAATGGAAAGCCAGAAAGGCGCCGGCACCACCATCACATTGAAACTGCCACTGACCATGGCCATCATTGACGGCCTTCTGGTGCGGATCAACGACACGCATTATATCATGCCGCTTGCCGCCATCGAGGAATGCGTTGAACTGACGCGGGAAGACGTAGCCCGCGCACACGGCAAGCATATAGCCAGCATCCGGGACGAAATCGTACCTTACATCCGTCTTCGGGAAATGTTTTTCCACAGCGGCGATGCGCCGGAAATCGAGCAGATTGTCACCGCCAGAATCAATGATACCCGCATGGGATTTGTCGTAGATCAGGTCATCGGTCAGCATCAGACCGTCATCAAGTCTATGAGCCGGATTTATCGCGACATCGAGCATGTATCCGGCGCCACCATTCTGGGAGACGGCAGCGTGGCTCTGATTCTGGATATGCCCAAGCTGGCCCAGCGGGCGGAAGCCGATGAGAAGGCACAGTTCGCGGCGCTGCGGGAATGACGGGATTCAAGATACCGGCGATATGGTTGATACGGAAATGAGCGAAACAAGAGAGAATTCATGAAAGTCTGTCCGGTTATCGGATGCAACAATGTTTATACGTCCAATGTCTATCTGGTGCTGGGAGACTGGAAACGCATCGAGGATATCAACACCCTGGTGGATGTGGGAAACGATCCGTCCATCATCGACGTTATTGAAACCATGAACACGGGCATCGGCAAAAAGAAGGTGGATCAGGTGATTCTGACGCACTGCCATTCGGATCATACCGGAATTCTCCCTCTGATCAAGGCTGCCTTCAGCCCTGTGGTGTATGCTTTTTCGCCGTTTCAGGAGGGAGTGGATGTCATTTTGAAAGATGGCGACATCCTCCGGATGGGCGACAGCGATGTGGAGATCATCCATACACCCGGACATTCCAGCGACTCCATCTGTCTGTATTGCAGAAATTCGGGCGATCTGTTTGCAGGCGATACCCCGGTTATTGTCCGTTCGGCGGACGGTGGCTATGAAGAGGCGTTTTTTGAGGCCATGAAGTCGCTCTGCACCCGGAACATCCGGACGATTTACTTCGGACATGGAGAACCGGTCACGCAGAACGTCCACCATTTACTGCACCAGTCGCTCCGGAATATCCGGGAAAGTATGAGAAGGGGATAAAAAGAGTTATGGCGTTTACTTTTTTTTTCAGGGATCTGCCGGTCATTGAACATGCGGTGGAACATGCGGTGGAATTCGCCAGCGGACGAATGCGCTTTAAAGTCTGGGACGCGGGTTCCGCCATGGGACAGGAAACTTACACCATCGCCATCGTTCTGGCCGAAAAAATGGGAAAGTTCGCTTTCAAGAATCTGCAGCTTAAAGCCACGGATTATGACAGCGCCAATCATTTCGGCGATGTGGTGAAAAATGCCGTATATCATTACGATGAACTCAAGCGGATGCCGCCGGAGTTCTTTGAAAAATATTTCGAACCAGCCGGCAAACCCGAATATTTCAGGGTCATCGACACCATCCGGAACCAGGTTTCTTTTGAATATCATGATCTGCTGTCTTTAAAACCCATCGGAATGGACTACAGCCTGATAGTCTGCAAAAATGTTCTTCTGCATTTTCAGCATGCCCAGCGGGTCGAAGTCATCAAGATGTTTCACAGCGCCCTTCTTCCCGGCGGCTTTTTCACCAGCGAACACACGCAGAAACTGCCACACGAAGTCAGCCACCTTTTCGAGCAGGTGATTCCCAATTCGCAGCTATTCAGAAAAATTACTTGAACACCATGATAATACTGAAGAAAGGTGCTTTGTATGGAAATCTATCTGGCCAGACAACCGATTTTTAACCGCTCCAAAAATATTTACGGCTATGAGCTGCTGTTTCGGAACGGCTTTTCCAATGTTTTCCCGGATATTGACGGCAATACGGCCAGCAGCAAAGTGCTGTCCAACAGTTTTTTCTGCATGGGTATTGAACAGATCACCGGTGGCAACAAGGCTTTCATCAATTTCACTCAGGATCTGCTGCTTCAGAAGGTTCCGTCGCTGTTCCCCTCAAAACATCTGATCATTGAAATTCTGGAAAATATCGTTCCTACAGAAGATCTGGTTCTGGCATGCCGGGAAATGTCTGAAGCTGGATATCCGCTGGCACTGGATGATTTCATCGACGATCCCGCGCTGGAACCACTGATTGCAATGGCCCAAATTATCAAAATCGATATCCGGGCACAGCCGATGGACAGCATTCCGGATGTTCTCGATCGTCTGTCCTGCTATCCGTTGAAGTTTCTGGCTGAAAAGGTGGAAACCTATGACGAATATGAAAAATGCCTGAAAATGGGGTTTGATTATTTTCAGGGGTATTTTTTCAGCAAACCGGAAATGCTGAAAGCACATGACATTTCCCCTGCCAGAATTTCACTGCTTCAGATCATGGCGGAAGTCAACCGCGAGGAAATTGCATTCAACGCACTTGAAACGCTGATCTCCAGAGATGTTTCCATATCCTTCAAGCTGCTCCGCTACATCAATTCCGCCTATTTCTCAAGAGGTCAGGAAATCTCCTCGATCCGGCAGGCCATCCTGCGTCTGGGTGAAGCCGGTATCCGCCGTTTCATCCCCGTCGTTCTGATGGCTTCGTTTTCTGATAACAAGCCCGATGAACTGATCCGGGCGTCTGTGATCCGGGGCCGGTTCTGCGAACTGCTCTGTGAGAATACGACCACCCGGCTCAGAAGTCCGGAGCTGTTTACCCTGGGGCTTTTCTCACTGATCGATGCCATTATGGACGAGCCGATGACATCCATCATTGAAAAGCTGCCGTTTTCTACCGATATCCGGAAAGCGCTGATATCAAATACCGGAGAAATGGCCCGTTTCCTGGATGTGGCACGGGCTTACGAAACCGGAGACTGGGCCGCTGTATCGGCGGCGGCGGAAAATATTCACATCGAAGGCGA
This sequence comes from Desulfobacteraceae bacterium RAAP-1, assembly GCA_001443525.1. Classification (GTDB taxonomy): domain Bacteria; phylum Desulfobacterota; class Desulfobacteria; order Desulfobacterales; family Desulfatirhabdiaceae; genus RAAP-1. Next base: position 14,208 of record LKPX01000089.1, read on the forward strand.
CCGGATTCCCATGCTCTACTGGGATGCGGTGGTATGGACGGACGCCGCGACATCATCCATATGACAACACTATGAAAATAGGAGTCTGATATGTTCAGATTTTTCAGCCGCAAACCGCTTCCTGCCTCACCCGCACCGAATGCCACTCCGGAATCGCTGAATCGGCTTCTCGAAGACTGCCGTGAACGTTCCGAAGTACTTCTGCACGTTTCCCGGGCGCTGCTGTTTTTTCTCAGAGATTTCCCCATCGATGTCGCCGAAATCGATACCGCGGGCTTTCAGGAAAGGCTGAATCTTATCGCCGAAGATTTTCAGGAGACCACGCCCACCGCGGACCTGAAGCGGGCATTTTCAGACAACAAACTGTTTGTCGTCGAGTTTATCGGCCAGGAAAAAGAATATATTCGGGAAAAGGAGGCAGAGCTCAAAAACATCATCGAACTTCTAAGAACCGGTCTCACCGGATTAATTACGGATACATCGACATTCAACACTCAATTGTACGAACGCAATGTCAAAATGGAATCCATCACCCAGCTTGATGATATCCGTAAAATCAAGGAATCCCTGAAAACCGAAGTCTCCCAGATGAAGCAGATCATTCAGGAAAAGCAGGTCAAGGATTCCAAACGGATCGAATCCCTGTCCCAAGAGGTGACGGTGCTGCGCAGCTCCCTGGAACAGGTCCGGGACGCTTCCATGCTGGACGCCCTGACCGGTTCCTACAACCGGATGGCGTTTGATGAACAGATACAAAAGGCCGTGATGCGCAGCGAAGTTATCTCAAGCCCGCTGTCTCTACTGATGTGCGATCTGGACGATTTCAAGAACATCAACGACACCCATGGTCATGTTGTGGGAGACCGCGTGCTGAAGTGCTTTGTGATGGAATGCAAGACCATGTTCCGGAGCGATGACTTCATCGCACGTTACGGCGGCGAGGAATATGCTGTTCTGCTGCCGGGTCTGGGCCTCAAGAAAGCGCTCAAGCGGGCGCAGTCTTTCTGCAAGATACTGGCAGGCAAGCAATATCTGATCGACGTCAACCGCCCGAATGAACGGCTCAGCTTTACGGCCAGCATCGGCGTCAGCGAACTACAAAAAGGAGACACTGTGGAAACGTTCATCCAGCGCGCGGATCAGGCGCTGTATAAAGCCAAGCGCACTGGCAAAAACCGTGCTGTCAGTGAAAAAGAAATTTGATGGATGTGCGCCCATGCAGATATCGGGCTTTTCAGGAAACCACCCGGTTTCCTCATAACCCTATTCACCAATGCCTAACAGGAGGAAGAACGTATGTTTAAAAACATGAAGCTCGCCGTAAAGACCATGTCCGGTTTTATCGTGATCGCTCTCATCGCCGGGATTATTGGCGTTGTCGGCATTACAAAAATCAAGCAGATAGAAAATGCAGATACAATGATGTTTAAAAAGATCGTCGTGCCTCTTGGAGAAATGGCGGATATCTCCACATACTTCCAAAGACTCCGTGTCAATATTCGTGATGCCATGTATGCCAAAACAAATGATGAACGGGCTGTCTTTGATAAAAAAATCCAGGATATCCGAAAACAGATATCCGAAGTTTCCCAAAACTATGAGAAAACCCTTTTTACAGAGGAAGGAAAGGCGCTTTTTGAGCAATTCAAAAAAGCCAGGGATAATTACGGAATTCAACTCGATAAAATGCTTTCTTTGGCCAGTCAGGGTAAGACTGACGATGCCCGCGCCGTACTGCTGGGCGACGGCATGACAGCGTCAAGAACCGAGCAGGAAATCATCGACAGGATGATGAATGCCAAGAACGACCAGGGCAAAAAAGTATCCGACGAAAACATCAAAATCGCCGATACCGCCACATACACCATGATGGTGTTCATTGTTATCGGTATTCTGATCGCCGTCGCTATGGGTGGTTTTCTTGCCAGAACTATCAAAAATATCATCCACATGCTCATATCAGAAACCAGAAATCTGGTGGACGCTGCCGTTGCCGGCAAACTGGCCACAAGGGCAGATGCGGAAAAAATCAATTTTGAGTTCAGAGGGATTGCAAGCGGCCTTAACGAAACGCTGGACGCCGTCATCGGGCCTCTCAACGTTGCCGCCGAATATGTGGACAGAATCTCCAAAGGCGATATCCCGCCCAGAATCACCGATTCCTACAACGGCGATTTCAATGAAATCAAGAACAACCTCAATCAGTGTATTGACGCCGTCAATACACTGGTTAACGACTCTAAAATACTCGCCAAAGCTGCGATCGAAGGCAAACTGGCCACCCGTGCCGATGCAACCAAACATCAGGGCGACTTTAAGGCCATCGTCACAGGTGTCAACGACACCCTCGATGCCGTCATCGGGCCTCTCAACGTTGCCGCCGAATATGTGGACAGAATCTCCAAAGGCGACATCCCGCCCAGAATCACCGACAACTACAACGGCGATTTCAATGAAATCAAGAACAACCTCAACAACTGCATCGATATCATGAACAACCTCCTGAAAGAAGCCGGTCAGGTGGCAGTCGCCGCCGCTGACGGCGAACTGGATAAACGCGCCAATGCCGATCTGTTCATCGGCGGATGGAACAAACTGGTGGTCGGCATCAATGACATTATCACCAATATCGTCAACCCCCTCATGGTTACCGCCGATTATGTGGACAAAGTGGTCAAAGGCGTTATCCCGCCTGAAATCACCACTGTTTACAAAGGACAGTATAATATCATCAAAAACAATTTAAACGCTATGGTCAAGATGATGAGCGAACTCCTTGCCGAAACCGACAAGATCATCAAAGCCGCCGCTGAAGGCGAACTCGATCAAAGAGCCAATGCTGCCCTGTTTATTGGCGGATGGAACAAGCTGGTCTCCGGTGTCAACGACACCATCACCAACATCGTCAACCCGCTCATGGTTACCGCCGATTATGTGGACCAGATTTCAAAGGGCGCTATTCCTTCCAAAATCACGGATAATTACAAGGGTCAGTACAACATCATCAAAAACAACCTCAATCAGTGCATTGATGCCATCAACGCTCTGGTTGGTGACGCCGGAATGCTGGCCAAAGCTGCGATCGAAGGCAAACTGGCTACCCGCGCTGATGCCGCCAAACATCAGGGCGACTTCAAGGCCATCGTCACAGGTGTCAACGAAACCCTCGACGCCGTCATCGGGCCTCTCAACGTTGCCGCCGAATATGTGGACAGAATCTCCAAAGGCGACATCCCGCCCAGAATCACCGA
>LKPX01000010.1 GCA_001443525.1 Desulfobacteraceae bacterium RAAP-1
ATTTTTGCCAGTTCTTCTTCTTCAATCTCCATCTGAAGTTCAAAATCTTCCATGTCCAAATTGTCCTGAATTGCCTTCTCTGCGATAATTCCCAGGTCTTTTGGGTGAAGTGCATCCAATTCCACGGAAATGTTTCCGAAACGCTGCCTGAACGCTTTGGCGCGGGGGTCTTTATCCTTAAGTGCATCAGGTTGTATCGGTAGATTGTATGCCTCGATGGTATCCAGATTCAAAGCAACACGCTTATAATCTATCCCGTAAACGCCGAAACTGCCCTCAATTTTGCGTTTTGCACCTTCAAGCATATCCACGCCGGACGGGTCAAGATCACCAAAGTATAAAATCTGTGGATGTCTGCCTCGCTCAATCTCCCTGCTTGCCCGTTCAACAAAATCGTGCATTTTGGTTGTGCTATTATACCCTCTGCATGTGGAGACTCGGAGACAGTATGGCCACGCAACCTCTTCGAAGATTTTTGACAATGCGTCTTTTTCCACCCAAATTTCTGTGAACCGTTCTTGATTCTGAATCCGGCATCTGGAATATCCGGACAAAAACCTGTCCATTGATGCTGTTATGTACGACTTTGCATCCTCGAAACCACGCTTCAAGCTGGTATGGCGGGTTTTGTCCTCGATACTTTCCCAGCCCACATCGCCCTCAATCCGCATTTCTGATAATAATTTTGAGATTCCACCGTATGCCGAACGTTTGTTCTCAACCACTCCAGCGGCCACAAGCCGGTAATAGACCTGCCGCAATGTCAGCGGCCAATAATCACAAAGATCGTCAACCACTGCCTTTATTTTTGCTCTTTTTTCATAATCTCGTGTTTTCATATTTTTGAATCCTCAAAAAAGATACTTGTCTCATTTTTGTTTTTGCCCAAACGCCGGACATCTGATATTATCACTCATGATTTTCTCTTTTTACTTTTTTATATGGCATCATCCGGAACCGCAATGGCTCCGGGATGCACTGCAATGGCATCCTTCGGCACTGTTCGGGGGATAATTTCAACGCCGCTATCGCCTCATCTGTCCGCTCTTTGTAGTCGTCAAGTTGCTGGTCGTAATAGATGTACAAACATCCGTCACTGACTATAAAAGGAGGCTCTGCTGTTTTCATAATTCACCTTCCCCCGCCCACCACAATAGCGCCGCTTTTTCCGCCTCAATCTGCGATAACTTGCCAGCTTTCTGAAGGGCATCGGCGCGCCTCTGAAGCTCGTCTGCCCAGGTGTCTGCAAAAAAAATCTCACGTTCAAAGGTCGTATGGGTCTCAATGTCATCAGAATGGAATTGCATCACAACCCCGCTTTCCGGGTTCTTCCGGTGTTTCTGGATGCTCTGCAATCCATCTATTAAGCTCCATCAGAGCCGCCGCCTGAAATTTTGCGGATAACGCCTTATCGTAAAAATCTATCACCGCCACATATCCGGGTTTTCCGCCAGGCTCCTTTGGCGGGATTGGTTTTGCTGGAAGACCGATCCAGCGTTTCCCGTTTTTTTCGTGGATGGTCATATCTCTAATTTCCAACCCAACACTGGTCATTCGGACGGTCAAGAACCCTAACAAAGTATTTTTCTCATATTTTCGGTAGCTTATTATTTCAATTGCCATTTTTTGGCCTCTTTTTTGGCTGGAGTGTGCATAGCTATGCAGTGCATTTCCGGTAAAGTCCCTATAGCAAACCGTTTTTTGTTTTTGGAAAGTTCCTGGAAGTGTACTGCACAGCTATGTCATTTCATGAGTCTTTCAGAGATACCCCCATGAAAAAGCTTTTGCGTTTCTGGGTATATCTATCGAATTTCATTGATAATTGTCCTGAAAATTGATTGATCCTTACGTGTGGGATGCCTGCTTGCTCGCAAAATTCCGTATAAGCGTCGAACATAACCTTGATTTGTACACTCCCTGAAAGCTGGCAACATGCGGTAATAAAATCGGAGATGCTGTCGTTTTCCCGCCGGTAATCCGATGTCGAGTTGATCACAGAGTCAGGCGGACACAGTCCGCGTCTCTGCCATTCGCGACATCCTTCTACGCACCACGCCAATATTCCCGGATATTCCGCCTTTAATTTTTCGGCCAGGCGGTCATCTTTTTTTCGCTCATTTGGTGCTTTTGGGGCGTCCACGAACGACATGTTAAAAGGAACCAGCAGTATTCTCCGCCATAATGCAAAATCGTCAGGAGGAACTTTAGGTTTGAAATTCGTCAACATGACGAGCTTATGGCTTGGCGTGAAGTCAACTTCGTGTCTCCCAAAGGGTGATCTTGCGCACAAAGCGTCTCCGCCAGTGGCATTTTTAACAAAGCCAACATTCAGCCGATGTCCTTCGTCGCTTTCACTTGCAGATACCAGCCGCTTCCCCGCAAGTTTAGCAATATCCGCGCGGGGAGCGCCTGCCGCCTGGTCTTGCCCTGTCTTCATCAGGCTTGCCACTGAAAGAGTCCCAGCATATGCGCTCATGACGCCTTTAAGCGCCTCGACAAACTTAGTCTTTCCGTTTGCGCCATGTCCGAAAAAAATTGGGAAGACTTCTTCACGCGTCTCGCCGGTAATCATATACCCGCAAAGTCGTTGCATGAACTGAACGAGTTCTTCATCAACAAGTATCTCCGACAAAAACCGGTTCCACGCTGGACAGTCGGCGGCGGGGTCGAATGCAACTTCGCTATGGCGTCTGCACATGTCATCAGGCTTTCCGGCTCGGAAATCGCCGGTTCTCAGGTCTATTACCCCATTTTGGCAACAAAACAGCAGTGGGTCGCTGTCCCACTGATTGCCATCTGTGGCCATATCCGGAAACGACTTTGCGAAATTTAATACATCCAACACCCGCCGGAACGTTTGCAACTGTTCAACCCTTTTGCGGAGTGCCCGCTCCAGATTTTCAGCGCCTGGATTCTTCTGACCGCTTTGGGCGGCCTCGTTCACCTGGGCTGATACCTTTGTCAGATATTTGGCATAGGCGCGCACAACAGCGCTAAAGTCGTTTATAACAGCTTGTGTTCTGTCCGGTTCGTAATAATGCCCGCACCATCGGAACCAGATTGCATCAGCGTGATCGTATAAGTATTTACCCACGAACAGCTCTCTAAACAAGCTTGCGTCTCCTGCCTGGTTTTGGAAAAGAAATTTTCTGATCTTGTCGTCTGGAATATCTTTTATTTCTGGCTGCTTATCCTCGCCGCCAACGCCGCATCGTTCCGCTCGTAGCTCAGGTTCGAGAGGGTTTTTCAACCCGTCCGCGAAAGCTCCTTCAATGTCACGCCGTGCCGCTGGTGGGTCTTGGGTATTGGATTCCGCCGCCGCCAATAACGCCGTGAGCGCCTCCCCCTCATCCATGCAGCCTGAGGCACAAAATCCGCCGGCAAGTCGTCCATATTTGATTCTGGTGGAGTTGCGTTCCCCCAATGGTGCGCTTGCAATCTTGCTGCAACACGTTTCAAGAACCTTTGTGCCATATCTCCGCCGCACACTGTCGATCTTTTCGCCTGGGAGCTGATAAACCTTCGCCTCTTTTGGCGCTGGTAGCCATTTTTCGATATCAAAATCCTGTGGATTATCCGCCACGTAAATGAGCGGATCGCACGACACAAAGCAAAGACGACTGATGTCTTTCCCGGATTCATCGGCCATCAAGCCGTGCGTTATCTGGACATAATTTGCAGCCGCCCGAAAAAATTTCTTATGTTCATCATCGCCGCCGATACCATTTGCATGGAACCCCGCCTTGATGCCCGCTCCGCTCGGCGAAATGAAAGCAAACCATACATATGGGTCGGCGGTCAGTCGGTCAAACGTCCTATCCACGTCCTGCAAATGGTCAAAATCCAAACATAGAACGCCAGACGGCTTTAGCAGGGACTTAATGCCCCTGCCTGAAAATTCACCGCCCCAAACGAATGCCGGAAGTGTTTTTTTTGCTTCGGAATATGTCGCCGGATTATTTTTCAAAAGCGTTCGCATTGCGGTGATTTTGTCCGCATATAAAACGCTGGCGATTTCTCGCAACGCCGTTCCGATGCCCAGCGTTCGCGGTGTTTTTGCACTGGCGCTTGAAAAACCGGAAACCCTCGTCAGCGCATCAAGCACTTTCTGCCGGTCAAGCGTGAACGTCCGCCCATCTGCTTTTTCTGGTGTGGCTATCATGATCTGTCTCCGACATTTCTTGATTTCCAGTCTTTTGCAGCTTTTGTTTTCAGCCATTCAACGACATTTTCCACTGGATAGCAGGTTTGCGACAACAGCGTGAACCTGCCGGGAATTCCCGTCCCTTTACAATCGAAGTTTGCAGCCGTCCGCCCGGACAAAATACCGCCCGTGAATTTGCCCAATTCCTTTCGCGCCACTACCGGGCTACTCCAACGTTCCGCCATTCCGTCGATCACTTTGTTAAAGTCCATGTTTCATCCTTTCGGTGTCTGATGTTTCACTAACTTTAGCTAAATAATACAGATAGTTATATGGACAATCAAGGACGTCCCGGACGTTGGATACCAATTATGTGCTTGAAATGATTAGCGAAATACGGACGTGAAAAAATGTCCGTAAATGTCCGTCGGTGTTAGTTTTGCGATTATCTTACTGAATTTATTGCTGAAAGAACGGACATTGAAAAAATGTCCGTCTTTTGTTTGTCTTGCGGTATGTTATTGATTATGCAGGGAAAATAACGGACATGGTGCGGGGGAACCAAAAAAGCCCGCTGGCATTCCAGCAGGCTCTTTAAAAATAGCGGTTGTTCGGTTTTCAGGTTTCGGATAAACGCTTCAGTGCGGCTTTCAGGATTCTTGCGCCGACATCCCGTTTCGGCTTTTCGGTTCGCCCGAAGGTTTCCGCCGAAAAATCCTTCGATGAAAGGGTGGATTGAGGGTTTTCTTCGAGAAACGCAACCGCCTTTTTAAGCGTCACGGCTTTTTGGTTTCCCGGCTTTATGGCGTTCCATAGTCGCTCAAGGTCTGCTTCCAACGCCTTTTCGACCCTATCGTGTGACGGTTCTGCATCCATATGCAGCAAGCTTTTCACCTCACTCGTCAGCACGAAAAGCCCCTCGTAGCCCCTGCCATCATAATATGGTACAGGATGCAAGCTTTCCGGCCAGTCGAACAGCCTGCGCCATTGGTCGTCAGACAAGTTTGAGTTTTGGTTGTAGATTACAATTTCCGTCGCTTCATCTGTGCCAGGCTCTACATGTCCAGCAGGTTTTCTCGTGAATGTCTGCAATGCCCCAGATTTCAGCAACAGTTCAAGCTTTTTTGCGTCAACGGAGTCAAGGATTTCCTCAACCAACACAACAGGCTTTCCGTCAATGGTGCGTTCAGACACAAAGTCCATTTCAAATCCTCTCGTTTGAATCCTCTGTGAAAAAATGAAGGGAAAGCAGGTAGAGGTTCCCGGCCTTGTCGCCCGTGTTCATGACGCACGGGCTATCCCTCCAAGCTGGTGTTACTCTCCCAAAATTCGCTCGATGCTGTAAGGGCAGTCTTTCGGAAAGTCTTTTTGATTTAGATTTGTTTCTCTCATTGCCTTGAAAATCGCTAACTCATAAGCATCCTCAACGCCTTGCGCCAGCGCGCTTTTCAGGGAAGGATTGTCCCGCAAATGGGTTCTTATTCGCGCCCTCTGTTCATCAATGGTCAACGTCCAACTTCTCGTTTGTCTTGTTGGCTGATAATCCTTTTTTAGCATGTGCATTATCAAGACAGACAGACGGCTTACCAACTCCCGTTTTTCAGAACGCCCCATTGATTCCACTTCCTCTATCAGGTTTCCGACATCCAGTTGCGCCAGCGCGCCAGCTTTCAATAGCGCCGCCTGTTCCTGTGTCCATTGATAAAAATCTTGATCGTATAAGCTCATTGGCCTTACCTCTTATTTGATATTGGTATGGGAATTATTTCGGCTTCACGGTTGTTCATGCGCTCCATATTTGCTACGGCGGATCGTAGTCTATCCGCTGTCACATGGCTGTAACGCTCTGTGGTGGTTACGTTTGCATGTCCAAGCAGCTCTTTTACTCTGTAAATGTCCGTCCCGGATTCGAGCAATCTACTTGCATGAGTATGGCGTAGAGTGTGGAAAACGCATTTCAGCCGGTCATCATCGATCCCAGAATTCAACCCTAAGCGCTCTACGCATTCGTCAAATGTTTTACTTATATGCGCCATCCGTCCGCCTTTGCTGTCGGGGAAGATCAATGAATCCGGTTGCTGTTTCTGCATCCCAGCAAAGAGGCTTTTCACCCTGTTGGTCATATATACAGTTCGGTTTCGTCCGGACTTCGTATCCCGTAAAAAGATAGTCTTTCTCACTGTGTCAACGTCTTGCCATTGTAAGCCTGCTATCTCGGAAAATCTCAAGCCTGCATCCAGTGATATCACTGCCATGTAATAAGTTGGCGTGGAATGCTTACGAAGCTCGTCAAGCAGGTCTTTGCATTCATCAGGGGTTAAATACCGCTGTCTCTGATTATCAAATTTCGGAATTTTTACGTTTCGTGTCGGACTATCGGCGGATAGAATGCCTTCACGCCGTGCATGGTTCCAGGTTTGGCGGAATGTTGCGAAACAGTATTGGATTGTTCGCGGTGTCCTGCCTGCATCCAGCATGGCTTTTTTAATCTTCTCAAGGTGAAATGCGCATATGTCTTTAACAGGGATGCCCCCGACAATTGGATATAACCAATTATTGGCGTGTTGCTCTTCTTTTACCCATGTGTTCCGGTCTTTGTGCATCTTCTGGATAGGCAGATATTCCCCCTCAAAGAAGGCTTTGAATGTTATGTTTGATTTTTCTTTTTCTGCCTGCAATTCGGACTCTTTCAGGCGCCTTGCGTGTTCCGCAGCACGTTTCTCTTTTAAGGTTTTTGCGCCGTCCGCTGTCTTGCAATTGTGTTTAAGTTCATGGAGAATGCTTTCCGCTTTTTCGAGAGTCATGCCTTCAGTCCCCCAGCCCAAACCCTGTTCAATCTGTTTGCCGTCCACCTTGAAATATGCGGAATAATATCTATCAGGTTTCAGTCCGTTTTTTCTTTCAACGTGTTCCTTGTACCGAATGCCTTTTGAAGCTCGTATCCATGTCATTTTCACCTGCCTGAAAAAGTTTATCCAGCTTTTATCCAGCTTTTGAAAAATCATCAAATTTTATCCAGCTATTATCCAGCTTTGTACCGTGTAACAGGGTGATTCATAAGGTATCATTTGCCTATGAGAATACATGGTTTTTTCTTTCATGTCAACATGTTGTCATAAGATAGTGAAAGGCAGTGAAAGGCAGTGAAAACGCCCAAAATGGACTGAAAATCCCCGTGTGGGCGGTTCGATTCCGTCCCTCGGCACTTTAAAAATCAAGGGGTTATGGCTAAATGCTGTAACCCCTTTTTTTGTGCAAGTGATTTTTGTCACAAACCTGTCACAAATTTTTCACCAATGGACGGCATTTTTGACCATAATATTCACAAAATAGAACATCAATGTCATTTAATGAATCACACGTCACTATTTAGAACAGAAATTGTGTCAACCTGACATCATGTGACTATTTCGTGAACCGTGCGTCACATTTTGGATTGCTTTCACAGGAAAGGATAAAGAAAATCAATCCGACAAGCACCTTAAATCCTATATGTCGGACATTTAAAAGCGCACTATGGTAGCGTATTTGATCGGTCGGGGTGCTGTCTTGTGAAAGAAGCTGTAAAACCCTGAACCCCAAATAGCCTGCATGCTGGCTATTTGAAAATTTATCGCCTATCTGCATCAAAGTTTTTGCCGTTGATTGAGAAACCCCCTTCGCCTCCAGCCACTTCAGCCAAAGTCCGTGCTGCAAGTCCGCCTTCTGTTCAATCAGTATCCTGCCCATTTCGGCATCGTCACCGATATGGCGATGGTTTCCCGGCCAGGCATGAAACCACCAGTAAAAATCCTTGCAAATTGAAATTCAACTTACCCACCTGAAACAGCGAGAAACCTTTTTTAGATCAACTGCTAATTTAATGTCTTGGCTGACTTTGACGAAATCCTGGGTGCTTACTATCTGCTTGTTTTCTTCCGGAATCGGCGTTATAAAATTTGCCGCTATATGTCAGCGCCGGCTTTCGGTTTTATTCAACCATATTGAAAAAACAAAATGGGGTCATCATGGCGTATCGTGCGATAGAATCTTGTTTCAAACATAAGAAAATCGTTTTGGGATGTGTTGCCGCCAGCTTTTGCCTGACGGTTTTTTCCATGATAAACAATGCGGAGACGGTATCTGCTGCGGATCAACTGAAACTTTCGACCGCGACCTTATGTGAGGATGTCCAGAACCGCCAGCCGCAGAACGCAGGGGTAGTTTTTTCTATCAGCAGCGGCCAGATATACTGTTATACACTGTTTGATCCGGTGCCTGAACAAACGACCATTTATCACAACTGGTACAGCCGGGATACCCTGACCTCCCGGGTCAAGCTTCAGCTTCAGCCGCCTCGCTGGACGACTTACAGCACGATACAGCTTCGGGAATCGGATAAAGGGCCGTGGCGGGTTGAAATCACCGACGCCAATGGAAAGGTGCTTCAAGTGCTTCGTTTCAGTGTCACGGAATGATAAAAAGCCCAAACGCTGCGCCTGTGCGGTATCTTTTATTTCTCTTTTGACAGGAGAACCGCCGGGGTGAAGGCGTCACAAGGATGCGGAGTGGAACCGCTCGGCACATAGCGGTATTGATGTGTTACAGGTTCATGACGGATTTATTGATATGGAAACTGTCCTGATATTTTTAAGAAGCATACGCTGGCAGGATGTGGTGGATATTGTTTTAAACAGCTATATCCTCTTTCGATTCTATGTGCTTTTCAGAATTACCAGTTTGTTCCGGATACTGATAGGGCTTTCAGTTTTGCTGATCTTTCAGCGAATTGCCGTATCCACGGGTCTGATTGTCACCAGTTGGTTCATTCAGGGAATTACTGCGATTGCAGCGCTGGTTATCATTGTCGTATTCCGGAATGAAATTCGCAGCGTACTTCAGGTGAAAAATATCAAGACGCTGTTCTGGGGCGTTCCTCAACCCCTGGTGCAATCTCCTGTCCAGATGATTGCCGAGAGCGTGGTGGACATGGCCAGAAAACGCATCGGCGCGCTGATTGTCTTCCCCGGAAAGGAAAATCTCGGCGAGGTTGTGCAAAGCGGGACATTTTGGGATGGCGTCATTTCCAAGGAAATGATCACCAGTATTTTCTGGGAAGAAAATCCTGTCCACGACGGCGCCGCTATTATCGAAGGTAACCGCGTTCGCGAGGTCGCCGCCATTCTTCCGCTGTCACGGCGGCAGGATCTGCCATCGTATTACGGCACCCGGCATCGGGCTGCCGTGGGACTTGCCGAGGCGACAGATGCACTGGTAGTAGTGGTCTCCGAGGAACGCGGCACTATTTTGCTGATGAAGCACTCCACCATCACACCGGTGTTTAAAAAAGAAGACCTTCAGCAGCATCTTCAGGAACATCTCGGCATGGCGGATAAAGATCCGGCGCGACTCAGAAAGGAAAAAATTGAAATCTGGCTTGCCGCCATCATTTCCTTTATCATGATTACCGGCGTCTGGTTTAATATTTCCAGAGGAATGGATTCGCTGGTCACGCTTGAAGTTCCTATTGAATACATGAACCGTAATCCGGCCATGGAAATTATCAACGCTTCGGTGGACAGTATTAAGATTCAGCTTGGCGGTTCCGTCACCCTGATGCGCTCTCTGCGTCCGGATCAGATTCGGGTTCGGGTCGATCTTGAAAAATCCGTTCCGGGTCAGAATGTCTTTACGATTACCAATGATAATATCTCTTTGCCGCCGGGTATTTTTATTAAAAGCTTCACGCCGTCGGTGGTGGATGTTATGATGGATGTTCCGGAGAAAAAAGAGCTTCCCGTTCAGGTGGACTGGACAGGAAAACTGCCGGATCATATGAGAATCGAGAAGGTTACGGTAAATCCCAGCGCCGTGCAGATTATCGGCGGGCAGAGAATTCTGGAACACATGGAAACAGTCTATACGGAGAAAATTCCTCTGGATTCCATCCGGTCATCCAGAACCATTGTCGTAAATCTGGCGTTGAATCCGCCATCTCTGAAAGTAGCACCCGGTTCCAAAGACAAGATTACCGTGGAGTGCATTGTGAAAAACATTGATGCCGGCCAGACCGGTACGCCCCCAAACCCTTAAAGGAGCAAGACGATCATACCTTCATTACCGGATATTCCATGGACATTGGTAACAACACTGCAGGCGCTCGAAGCTGCTGCACGACATCTTGAGAATGAAACTGTGGTCGGGGTTGACCTCGAGGCCGATTCCATGTTCCATTTTCAGGAAAAGGTCTGCCTTATCCAGCTATCTTCGCGCAGACAGTGTTATCTGGTGGACCCGCTGCAGACAGGTAGCCTTTCAGTGCTGAAACCTGTCTTTGCAGACCCCGGAATCCGGAAAATTTTTCATGGATCCGATTATGATATCCGCTGCCTGCACAGGGATTTTTCTATTGAGGTGATCAATTTATTTGACACTCAACTGGCCTGTCGTTTTCTGGGAATGAAATTTACCGGACTGGATGCCGTTTTAAACCAGTTTTTTGGAATACACCTCGAAAAGAAATTTCAGAAAAAAGATTGGTCGCAGCGCCCGTTGCCGGAAGAAATGCTGGAATATGCCGCGCATGACGCTGTATATCTGCATGAACTGTCTGCGAGATTGGAAGACAGGATGGTGGAGACGGGGCGGCTGGAGTGGTTCCTTGAAGAATGTGAACTTTACAGCCGTGTTCGATGTCCTTCCTTCAACGGAGAACCCCGGTTTTTGCGTTTTAAAGGGGCAGGTCGTCTTGGCAGAAGATCACTGGCCGTTCTGGAAGCACTTCTGGGATTCAGGGAATCTGTTGCCAGAAAGCTGGACAGACCTCTGTATCAAATCATCCACAACGACGCTTTGTTGAAACTGGCGATTGAAAAACCGCAGCGGATGGATCAACTCAAAGAATTGGAAATCCTGAGTTTCAAACAGCTCAATCGCTATGGAACCCATATCCTGGAGGCGATTGCCGGCGCCATAGTTCTGAAATCATCAGAACTTCCAGTTTATCCCCACCACCACGACCCGATTCCGGACGGGCTGACCTCCGCACGGACAACCGCCCTGAAAAAATGGCGTGATGCTGTCGCGACAACGCTTGAAATTGAACCGGCGCTTCTTGGTAACAATGCGCTCATGGCCGCAATATCCCAGCAAAATCCACCGGATATGGACGCGTTGGCCGGAATTGAAGGCGTCAGACCCTGGCTGGTACGTACATACGGAAATGATATTTTGACGCTGCTGAATTCATATTCTGAAATTAGTGGTTGAATATAATTCATCAGTTTGTTAATCAGTCCAAAGAGTCTGGTTACTTTCACTTATCCCGATCACCAACAGGAACAAAGGAGGAATCGATGCGAAAATGTCTATGGCTTGTGGTGTTGTGCCTGGCGGCAGCGCTTGCGGTATCACCTGCAATGGCTGCAAAACAGGAACCCATTAAAATCGGATTCAACATCCCCCTCACAGGCGATATTCCCAAAGTGGGCGAAGGCTCGAAGTTCGCTGCTGAAATGCTGAAGGAAAAAATCGATAAGGAAGGCGGTCTCAAAGTCGGAAATAAAACGTATCCAGTTGAATTCATTTATGAAGATAATGAATCTAAAGCCGAATCTGCAACTGCCGCAGCCATCAAGCTGATTACCCAGGACATGGTGCTGGGAATTATCGGGCCGCAGGCCAGCAAGCAGGCCATTCCCGCTGGTGAAATCAACAATTCATACAAAACGCCGATGATTTCCGCCTGGTCAACCAACCCTCAAACCACCAAAGATCGTCCCTACGTATTCCGTGCCTGTTTTCTGGATCCTTTCCAAGGGCCTGTTGCTGCGGATTTTGTTACAGAACAGTTTCATGCCAAAAAAGCGGCGGTTCTCTATGATATCGCCAGTGATTACCCCAAAGGACTGGCGGAATATTTCAAGGCTGCCTTCGAAAAACTGCATGGCCCCGGATCGGTTGTTGCCTTCGAGACATTTACCACCAAAGATCGCGATTTCAGCGCTCAGCTTACCAAAATCGTCAAATCCGGCGCCGATGTTCTGTTTACGCCCCAGTATTACGACGAAGTGCCGCTGATCGTCAAACAGGCTCATGAACTCGGATGGAAAAAACCCATTATGGGCAGTGACAGCTGGGGATCTGCAGAACTGATGAATCTTTGCGGCAACGATTGCAAAGGGCTTTTCTTCAGCACTCATTATGCGGCTGCCGGCGCCAAGGGCGCGACCAAAGAATTCATCGATGCATATCAGAAGAAATACGGCTATGTTCCTGATGATGTTGCGGCGCTGACGTGGGATGCTACCCGGCTCATGCTGAAAGCCATCCAGAATACAGGCGGTCTGACCGGCAACGTTGAAAAAGACCGCGAGGCTATTCGTAACCAACTGGCTAACATCAAGGATTTTGACGGTATCACCGGCAAGATGAGCTTCGATTATGCCAAAAACGGTGGTGATCCCAGTAAGTGCGCAGTGGTGGTTAAAATCAACGACAAAGGCGAATTCGAGTTTTTTAAATCGGTTTGTCCTCACTAAAACGGCAGAATATTCTCGCACGCGCCGGGGAAAGTGTGCGGGAATGGTTACGCAGGATGTACAGCTAATCATCCTGAAGGTTTCCAGCAAAGCTGCCGGTCTTTCCCGGACAAAGGCGGAAGAGATATCAGCTTTTCCGCCTTTGTGTATTTTTCTGATGCAGGAGAACAGCTCTCTGTGGATATTCAATCATTTTTTCAGAATGTGATAAACGCTTTTCAGTGGGGCAGTTTTTATGCCTTGATTGCGCTGGGCTATACCCTGGTTTATGGGGTGTTGCTGCTGATCAATTTTGCGCACGGCGATATTTTTATGGTGGGCGCGTATATCGGTTTTTTTGTTGCGACATTTCTGCTGGGAACTTATGCCATCCATTTGCCGTTTCACATGCCCCATCTGGTTATTTTTGTGGCGACACTGGTCATCACCATGATTCTGACAGCCGGCGTCGGCGTAACGCTGGAGCGTGTGGCGTACCGGCCATTAAGACGCAAAGGCGCTGGGCGGCTCTACATCGTCATCACCGCGCTGATGGCAGGGCTGATTCTGGAAAACGGCAATCTGGCGCTGTTGGGGGCCAGCCGCAAGGCGTTTCCGGAGCTGATTCATGATACAGTCTATAAAGTGGCCGGAGTGACCTTTACCAATAACTGGATACTGGTAGTTCTGGCGACTCTGGCGGTATTTCTTTTTCTGGAAACCATCGTCCGGAAAACCAAGATCGGTATGGCCATGAGGGCCATTTCTTTTGACCGCATGGCGGTGCCGTTAATGGGAATTCCCATCGACACGGTTATTGTGTTCACATTCATTCTGGGATCTTCGATGGCGGCTCTGGCCGGCGTACTCTTTGCGTCCGCCTACCCGGTGCTGGAACCTTATATGGGCGCCATGATCGGCTGGAAAGCGTTCATTGCCGCGGTGGTCGGCGGCATCGGCGAAATCAGGGGGGCTTTTGTCGGCGGATTTTTATTGGGCTTTATCGAAATATTTGTGGCGGCGGTTTTTCCATCCACATTCCGGGATTTGATTTCCTTTGGAATACTGCTTGTTTTTTTAAGTTTCAAACCGACAGGAATTTTCGGAGTCGCCAGGGCTCAGAAAATATAAAAGGATTGTTATGCGGCATTACCTTAGCCTGATAGTGTATCTGGCCATCTGTCTTCTGATCATTGTGATCTTTCAGCAGAACTGGCTGAACGCCTATATCCAGATTGTCATGATGTTTATCGGCATCAACATCATGTTGAGTTCTTCATTGAATCTGATCAACGGATACATGGGAGAGTTTTCCTGCGGCCATGCCGGTTTTATGGCTGTCGGCGCGTACACCGCCTCTCTTTTGAACATGGGGCTGTTCACCACTTCCAGTATCTTCGGCCGTTCACTGTTTATCGGCCCCCAATATTCGGTATTTCTCTTTCCGGTCACCCTGATCATCGCCGGGTTCTGCGCCGCGCTGGTCGGTCTTCTGGTCGCGGTTCCCAGTTTTCGGACGCGAGGCGATTATCTGGCCATCATCACCCTGGCTGTCAACTACATCGTCAAAAGTTCCATCGAAAATATTCAGGAAATCGGCGGTGCGAGGGGATTCATGGGGATGCGTCAGGTGGTGAACGCAATGAACAATGTGATCAACATTCCCTGGCTGATGATCTGGATACTGGCGTTTGCGGGGACATCCATCATTGCGCTTAAACGTTTTGTCGGTTCCACATACGGAAAGGGCGTTATCGCCATCCGCGATGATGAAATCGCCGCTGAAATCATGAGTGTCAACACGCAGCGCGTCAAACTCATCGCTTTTATGCTCTCATCCGGAATCGCCGGAATCGCCGGCGGCCTGTTCGCTCATGTCATCGGCTATATCAATCCGGGAACGTTCACCATCATGAAATCCACGGAAATCATGGTTATGGTGTATCTGGGCGGGATGGGATCGCTTAGCGGGTCGGTGTTGAGCGCTGTTCTGTTTACAGTGATGCTGGAGTTTTTACGTCCCCTGCAGCTTTTTAAGTGGGTGTTGATACCGCTGCTCCTGATCATCCTGATGCTTTTCCGGCCAGAGGGCCTTATGGGAAATCGCGAGTTGAGCGATGTATTTCCCGGACTTCGCAGATTTTTCCCATCAAAGGAGTACTAAGGTCTCATGCCGCTTCTGGAACTTAAACAGATCAATCATTTTTTCGGCGGACTGCAGGCGGTTCATAACTTCAATCTGACGATAGAACCCGGAGAGCTGATCGGGCTCATCGGTCCGAACGGTGCGGGAAAAACCACCATATTCAATCTGGTGTCGGGTTTTTACAAACCCACCCAGGGCGATATCCTTTTTCATGAAAAAAGCATTATTCATCTCAAGCCGCACCAGGTAACCTCCCTGGGGCTTGCCCGGACGTTTCAGAACATCCGGATGTGGAATTCCATGACCGTTCTTGAAAATCTTTGCATTTCCCAGCATTATCGCATGGGATACAGCTTCATGGACGCCATTTTTTCAACGAAAACGTATCATGAACATGAAAAAGCTGTGGTCAAACGGGCTATGGAGATACTGGAGAGCCTGGAGCTTTCCGAGGCTGCCGGCGAGTATCCCAAAAATCTTCCCTATGGTCTCCAGCGCCGGGTGGAGATCGGCCGTGCGCTGACCATCAAACCCAGTCTGCTGCTTCTGGATGAACCTGCCGCCGGCATGAATCCTTCAGACATTGACAGGCTGATCGAGCTGATTCAGTGGATTCGCGAGCAGTTTCACCTGACTATCTGGCTGATCGAGCATCAGATGAAGGTGGTTATGTCGCTGTGTGAAAGGCTGTGTGTGCTGGACTTCGGACAGATCATCGCCGAGGGTTCCCCATCTGACATCAAAAACAATCCTCGCGTCATCAAGGCGTATCTGGGAGATGAGGAGGCCGACGACGATGCTGAAAATTGAAAATCTCCATGTCAGTTACGGCGGCATCGAGGCTCTTCACGGGATATCCCTGCAAGTCAATGAGGGCGAAATGGTAGCCTTGCTGGGTGCCAACGGAGCAGGAAAATCCACTACCCTGATGAGTATCATGAGATTGCCGCCGCCGGAAGCTCCGCGGGTAACGGCGGGAAGCATCACCTATCGCGGCGTGGATTTGCTTCCGGTGGCTCCCCATATTGTGGTCGCCAAACATGGTATCGGTCTGGTTCCGGAAGGCAGAAGAGTCTTTGGTAACCTGACGGTTTTTGAAAATCTGAAACTGGCCACCTATGCGCGCAAGGACATGGTGCAGGTGTCCAAGGATTATGAACGTGTATTTTCTCTGTTTCCACGTCTTGCCGATCGAAGGAACCAGCGGGTGGAAACCCTGAGTGGGGGCGAACAGCAGATGCTGGCAACCGGAAGGGCGTTTATGTGCGGCGCCAGATTCATCCTGCTGGATGAACCGTCCATGGGGCTGGCGCCGCTGTTGATGCAGGAACTTTTCAAGGTACTCAAAGAGATTAACCGGAGCGGCACGACGATTTTTGTCGTGGAACAAAATGCCAATATCGCTTTGAAATACGCGCACCGCGCTTATCTGATGGAAGCCGGTTACATTGTCAAGGAAGGAACTGCAAAAGATATGGCGAATAAGGAAGAGATGAAAAAGGCGTATCTTGGATAATCTCCGTTTCTTTCATACGGGAACACAGATTGAAGGTTTTCAATGTGCTGCCAGCAGTGTTTGGATATCCTGCCGGAGTTTCTGATCGTAGTATGCGACAGAAGCCGGGTGGGCCATGATCATATCGAGCTGGCGGGTGTGAAGTGTAAGATATCCCAGGATTTCAAGCCGCTTTTCCATGTAGGCCATATCGTGGTTTTCGATCCGGGATACCAGATGATCTTCCCGCGTTTCCACCCTGAAGCCCGATTCCTGAAGGATGTCTTTAATGAAATAAACGCGTTTGAGCCTTCGGGTATTATCTGCGGCGCCTCCCTTGAACTGAAAACAGACATAGTTTTCCCGCGGTCTTTCGCTGATCAGGGCTTCAATCGTTGAAAAATGATATCCGAGACGGGAACTTAAACTGCAATAATGTTTTGAAATCATGAAGTAGTTGCGCTCCGCATAGGCAGAGCGCACACCGGATGTCAGCGCCGTATTGGTGGTGGATTGATATATTACCGCCATCAGCCCCTTGCGGTCAATGGCTGGAGGTCCTTCCCAGGGAATGGATACAAATCCTCTCCAGAACGCCTGCATGGGAATAGAGTCGATATTCTCCAGACGGACATATTTACCGGAAACCTCTTCTCTGAATCCGTCGTCCAGGTTCAAAACCCACCACTGCATGGGGACCTTATAAAAAAGCTGTTTACTTGAACGTTCCGAAAAATTGTGATCTTTTCCGAAATTGAACATTTCGATGACCGATTTTTCGTGAATAAAGCGGGTAATGTCATGAAACGTGTTGCAGCGGGATGGATTAAATTCCGGTGAATCCGGATCCAGAAGTCGCAGCGGAAGAATATGAGTGCTGATGTTTTTCAGCATTTCATAGATCGGACTGCCTGCCATCCGGTTGACCCGGGTCTTTGGGGGACCACTTGGCGCCGGTATGACGCCGTCATAAATGGATCTGCGATTGGCATTAACAGTAACCATTTGATTTTGTTGTATCATGTTGGATACACCAGGGATGCCGAACACGGCAGGAACTCCAAATTCTCTGGCGACGTTGGCCAGATGGCCGGCGAACCCGCCCTGTTCGGTGATTACCGCGGACGCACGGCCGAGTAAAGACGCCCAGCGAGGCAGCGCCTGACGTGCCACCAGAACGGCGCCTTCAGGAAATGCCAGCACATCCACATTCCGGTCCACCCAATAGACCCTGCCAGTGGCAAATCCCGGACTGGCTGTGATGCCTCCGGAAACCAGAAGCCTCTTTTCAAGTTTTGTATCTAAAATGTCCGCAGGCTCCTGGACACCTGCAATCTGTTGCAACGGACGGCATTGCAGAATATATATGGCGCCATTGTCGGCGATAGCCCATTCGATGTCCTGCGGCGTTCCGTAATGCGCCTCAATGCGAAGAGCCAGTTCCGCCAGTTGTCCGGTTTGCCGGTCTGTCAGGCAGGGCTGGGTGCTTTCCTCAGCGCTTAAATCCATCCTGCAGACACCTTCCTGGGGATAACAGACAAATTTTCGTTCCTTGATTCCGATGGATTTGTGAAGCAGCGTTATCGGCCGGGTGCGAGACATTACGAAAACATCCGTTGCCACGCTGCCATCCACCACGGATTTGGGAAGCCCCCATACCGCATTGATAGAAACGCCGTCATCCTGGCCGGATACCGGGTTTCTGGAATAGATAACCCCACCGGACGCCGCCTTGACCATGACCAGACATCCTACGCACATCAGAATATCTTCATCCCTGAAACCCTTGTTCATCCGGTAGGTAATGGCCTGTAAGCTGTATTTGCTGGCGATGACTTCCTTGTATGCCTGAAATACATTTTCAAAGCTGACATTGAGTTCAGATCGGTACTGTCCTGCAAACGAGCTGCCTTCGGAATCTTCGCCGAGCGCACTGCTGCGAAAGGCGGCGGTGATGCTTTCCCCGTTTTCGGCTTCAAGGTCTTCCCAGGCGTTTCGAATGGCCATTTCAAGGTCGTCGGGAATACGGGCGCGAATGATAAGCTGTTGCGCTGCTGCGCTGAATGTATAAAGCGACTCGATATCGCCGCTTTCAATGGACTGAAATCGTCGATCTATTTCGGTCTGAAGGTTATTATAATCCATTAGACGTTTGAAAGCGGAGGATGTGATGACAAAACCTGCGGGTGTCCGGATGTGTATTCGGTTTCTGACTTCACCGAGATTGGCCATTTTACTGCCCGCAACATCGGCCATATCTTTGTCCAGGGCGCTTAGAGGAAGAACCATACGGACTTCCGGGATGCTGCGGGTTTGCTTGAGGATACCGTCAATGGCATTTTGGATGGCAGTGAATCGTTCATTCAGTTCCAGGTATTTTCCAGGCGCCAGTTGATGAAGATTTTGAACCATCCGGAATACATTGACGGAAATGGATGTCGCACTGGAGCGGATAAATGGCATGCCAAATGTTTCTTCCCCTTGAAGCGCCTGCTCCATCTCTGCCATCACTTCAAGAGATCGGTTATTGGCGCTCAGGAGCAGTTTGAAATTATGATACCGCTCCTTGAACGCCACACGAAGTTTTTCGACGGTTGCAGGGTCTTCAGGCGGTGAATTGCATGAAAACAAATTCCTGAAAATATCACGGAGTTTTTTCATTACCGGAAAAGCCCTGCCTGTCAGTGTTCAAGCCTTAGTCCCCATCCCTCAAACATAAAGAGAAAGGCAAATCCGTACCACACAGTATAAACCACATAAAACATCAGCGAAAGCGTCACCAGCGTCCATTTATCAGCGATGTTCTGCGGCTGTACCCCGTAATAATTGTATGCACATTCCACCGCCCTTTTATTTATACCTGCAATAAATGCGGTTTCTGCAAATTTTTTCTGTTTATCAAGGTTCTTACTCATACTTTTCCATGCTTCCCACCAATTATACAGTGACTGCCTTTCATCGATCCCGTACTTGGTTCTGAGCTTATCGCCCTGATTCTTAAACATCATGTCTGAATCTTCAAGACAATTTAAAATCATGGCGTTCAGATCTCCACTGACTTTGATTTCTGCGCCCGTCACTTCGACTGTTGTACCGGACGACTGTTTCAAAAGCGCCGCCGTTTCTGCGGCCTGTTTTTCGTTTTTCATCGAGAAAGATACCATAATGTTCTTTCCGGTCATTTTGGCGTTTTTGGTTTTAAGCGCCGGAATATAGTAGGCGGAACCCTTGGAAATGGAATTATAAAGGTCGTCCAGATAATTCAAACCATTTTTACCCTCGCCGAAGATGGGCATGAATATCAATGTCAGTACGATTAAAAATACCACCATCAGTACAGCCCCTTTTGTAAACTCCTTTTTGTTGGCCAGCATCAGATATCCTCCCCTTTGAGTTTTTTGATGTTTACAACAAATGTGCCGATCACCCAGACTGCAAACGCTCCGACCACAATCCAGAAAATGATGGCGCCGGTTCTATCCAGCATCACAGATGTGCTTTTGGAGAGGGAAATAAATTCCATGTCCGCCAGTTTTTTGGGAAGAGCGAATAACCGGTTCACAAAACCTGCCAGAACCGATAATGCATAAAATCCGCGGATAGCGATTCCCGGGACCACCTTGGTAACCAGTGCACCCAGTTGAATTCCCAGAAGAGAGCCTAGAAGCATTCCCATCGCCAGGGTGTAAAAGATAAATCCGTAAATAGCGTATTGAGCGACACCGGCGTAGCCGGAGGTGAAAATGATTTGAAAAATATCGGTGCCAACGGTTGTCAACGATGACACCCCCAGTACATAAACAAAGATGGGGAAGGTTAGAAATCCGCCTCCAACCCCCATGATGGATGCCGACAATCCAACCAGAAAGCCGCTCAGGATCAGAAATACGCAGGATATCTGACGGCCGCCGGGGATCATGCCTTCATCGAACGTAATCATTGGAGGAATCCGAATGGCCTGGAGTTTTTTAGGCAGGTTACCTAAATCCGCGCCTTCCACTTTTTTACCATGTTCGATCTGCACGGTGCTGGATTTTCGGGCAGACAGAAAATCCAGCAGAGAATAAAAGCCCAACCCTCCGAGCATAAGACAATATACAGTGGTAATAAACGCGTCACTTAATATCGGGTTAATTTCATACAGCCACCGGTTGAGCATACCGCCCGTTGTTGCGCCTATTATGGCGCCGATCAAAAAAATAAAAGCCAGCGCCACTGAAATGTTTCCCAGTTTTTTATGAATGACGCTGCCCATAATTGCCTTGGCGAAAATATGAAACAAATCGGTTCCTACCGCCAGAATACCTTTAATACCGGCGCTCATCAAGGCGGGCGCTACCACAAATCCGCCGCCTGCACCGATGCATCCGGTAATCAGTCCTGCGCAGAGACCGATTAAAATCGAGGCGATGAAGATTCCGTTGGTGTAATACGCCGGACTGTAGGCGCTCTTGTCGCCAATAAAGCTGGGCAGAGTACCAGCGATCTGATCTGCAAAGGCGAATCCCCCCAGAAGAATGGGAATGATCAGAAGTCCCAGAATGACAAGGCGTTTACGGTCCCCCAGGATAGTCCTGGATACTTCAAGCTCCCACGCAGCATGAGCGCGGGTGCCCATCATCATGAAACGGCCCCACTGTTTAAAAAATTTCATATGAATGCAGCTCCTTTTCAATGAATAAGGTATATCAATAAACACGATAATCAGACGGTTCGTGAGTCGGACATTGCAGATGGCCGGGCTGTCATCACCTCCTTGAGACGTTGTATCTTTTCCTGCTGTATGGATTTTTTCTGAAATGCATCCTGCAGCTTGTACAACAGTTCATCGATGTTGATCGGTTTCATCAGATAATCGAACGCACCTAACTCCATGCCTTCCTGGGCAATTTCAAGACAGGCATGGCCCGTCAACATGATAACTTCAGTCAATGGGCTTATTTTTTTGATATTTCTTAATGTTTCAATACCATCCATACCCGGCATGCGGACATCCAGAACAACGATATCCACATAATGCTGTTTCAGATAGGCCATTGCCGCTTCGCCGCTGTTGACCCCAAATACGTTCAACTGGCGTTTCTTCATTCGTTTGAGCAGGGTTTCCAGAAAATCGACCTCGTCATCCACAAAAAGCACTTTGAATGTTTCCATCAGAACTCCCTCCTATGTAAAGCCGTCTGCTGTATTTTCGCGGTCAGTTCTTCAAAATCACAGGGCTTTATCAGATAATCAGCCGCGCCATGCGACATACCATCGCGGGCAGCCGCCTCACATCCATGGCCGGTTAAGATGATAACCTGAAGGTCCGGAGCCATTTTTTTTAATATTTTCAGCAGTTCGATGCCGTCCATATCCGCCATTTTTAAATCCAGAACCGCTACATCAAAGGGTTCTTTACGTAGAATCTGAACAGCTTCATACCCACTATAAGCTTTGCATACCTGGATATTGCGTTTGGCGATCCTTCGGGCAAGAACATCCACAAATCCGGCTTCATCATCTACCAGGAGAAGGCGGAGCCGTGGTTTTTCGGATAAAGACATTTCATCGGCCATGTCACCGCTCCTTACACTCGTCAACCGAATGATGATTCGCATCGGGTATCGGCAGGTAAACGGTAAATACCGTACCTACATTCAATGTACTGCGCACCCGGATTTCTCCGCCCATTTTCTGGATGATTCCATAACAGATCGCTAGCCCCAGACCAGTCCCTTTACCTACAGGTTTCGTAGTAAAAAACGGATCGAATATCCGTGAAAGATTGGCTTCCGGAATACCGGAGCCCGTGTCTGATACCTCAACCACCACATGACGCTCTTCCCGGCGTGTATAAATAAAGAGTTGGCCGCCCTTTCTTTCCATGGCGTCTATGGCGTTATTGATCAGGTTTAAAATGACCTGCTGAAGTTCCGAAACCGGCAGCCGCAGTAAGGGCAGGTTTTCCGTCAATTCAGCGTGAATTTCCACTCTGCTCAATTTTGCCCGCTGATTCGACAGGGCTGTCAGCTCAGAAATAAGATTGTTGATCTGAACATCCTGTTGTCGAGGATCTGTTTTTCGGGCAAAGCTGAGAAGCTTGTAGGTGATATCCTTGCACCGGGCGCCCTGGGTTTTGATCTGGGTTACAGCTCGTCTGAATTCATCCAGATTTTCGGACTGGCGGAATTCTTCTTCATCGAGCAAATCCTGAATCCATCCGGCTTCCTCCACCATGATAGCCACCGGATTGTTGATTTCATGCGCGATGCCTGCGGCCAGTTCACCTACGGAAGCCAATTTCCCGGTTTCAATCACCTGCTGATTCAATATTTCCTTTTCATGATCGGAAACGGCTATCCGGTGAACCATTCGCTTGGAAATT
Organism: Desulfobacteraceae bacterium RAAP-1; assembly: GCA_001443525.1. GTDB lineage: Bacteria > Desulfobacterota > Desulfobacteria > Desulfobacterales > Desulfatirhabdiaceae > RAAP-1. The sequence continues at coordinate 22,651 of LKPX01000010.1, forward strand.
ACAGATGCCATAATGACAATGCCGATGCCGCCAAGAACGAAAATGATGACAGATATTGTCTGTGTTTGGTTCAGCCTGCTGAAGGCGTCTGATGCGTTCTGGCGGTATATCAGCAGCCAGTCACCGTTTTTCAGCAGCGATGCGGTGTAAATGACCTTGACGCCGGAAGCATCCACCGTTTCGATGATATGGGCATTAACGGATTTGTTCGGAATGGTTTTTTCCTTAAAGAGCATTTTGATCACGTGCTTATCGAGATGGTTCGTAAACGTTGGCCGGGTTTGAAGATCGCCTTCCCGATTGACAATAAAAGCAAAACCCGTTTCTCCACCACGGATTTTTTTAACTAGCGTGTTAAACGCCTCAAAATCAATGGTAGCCCGTAGGATCCACGGCTTTCCATCCTGATAATTCCGAACTGCAACGACGAAATGGGGTACGCCTCTCAGCCCCAGAAACACATCACTGATGTCATAAGAGTCCGCCATTACTTTTCGAAACCAGCCGGCATCCGTATAGTGCGCTTGGGCCAAAGAGTATGGTCCTGCATACGCTGTCTGGTCTCCCTGGTCGTTGATCACGCCCAAATCCACCAGCACCGGCCCATATACCTGCTGCATGAGGATAAGTTGCTGTTGCAAAAACATATTTTCTGTAAATTTCTGCATAGTGACGCTTCTGGACAGATACTGGATTTCCTGAAGCTTGGTGGTTAAAAACATGTCGATGCTCATGGTATGCTTCTGAACGATATCCATGAACTGGGCATATATTTTCTCCTTATAAGAGATTCTGAACTGATAAAATATGGTACTGCTGACCAGAAACACAGGAATGAAAGACACCGTCATGATGGTGACCAGCATTTTGTGCATCAGAGCTTTATAGTAAGCTGTCTGTTCAAATTGCGATGGCGTTGTCATGACATCATTCCATTTCAAGAATATCTTTGATGGCATGTTTCAGGTGATCGATACTGCTGCCCCTTTTTTCCACAAAAATAACCGGGCATGAAGCATCCAGTTGATGAATGACCTCTGTCAGCAGTGAGTGAACTACCACCGGCATTTGAGGATATGTGTGATGGATATACCGGATGAGCGATATGTCGGTGACATCCGGCATGTCGGGATCCAGAATGAGTATATCGGGCAAAACGGTCTGAATGCGCTGCATCATTTCCTGACCTGTGCTGGCAAGCTGAACCTGACAGCCATCAGCCTGCAGCTCCCGTTTCAGAAATTCCCGTACATGCGGATTTCGATCTGCAATCAGCAGCGTGATCTGTGCATTCACAACGGATACCTTTATTCTTGATTCTTGACGGCTTCGTAAAATGCCAACATGCGTACGTTGCGCTGCATCCCTCGTCGTTGCAGCGTACAATCAGTACGCTGTGCTCCTCAGAATTTGCACGTTGTGCCTGCAAACATTTTTCAAAGCCGTCCGAATTTGGACTTTTTACAAGAGCATCATTCTTTATTCGGTTCGAAGGAACATCGGCTTATCGGTGTGCGGCTGCCGAACGTTTCTTGGGTGATGTTTATACGGGACAGCAATTCATATGCCATAAGGCCAAGCGCAGCACTTTAAGGTATAATGATTTAATATTGTTATTGATAAGACGGGGCTTGAAATATCGGGAGACGTGAAATGGCGGTTTTGTTTTGTCAGTATTTTTTACAGAATGTAAACGCTGCTGAACCATCAGATATTTACTCTCTGTTCAAAAACGATGCGTTAACGTGTCACCTCCGGTTAAAAGTGAACCCACCTTACCGTTTTTGATGGGCCTACCCCAAAGTTGACGGTCTCTCAAAAACCAGATTTTTATAACCAATAAATTCAAGATGTTATTGTTGTAAAAATAGGCTAAAACCGACTTTTTACGAGGCCATCATATTTGATTTATACAAGAAAAGATGAGTTAAGCGGGGATCAGAAAGAAATCGGATATGGACAAAGTTGGTGGTTCCAGTCATGCTGGATGGGGCGAAGCCTTTTTATGGAAGGGTAGCTGCATATCATTTTGTCGGCAAGCGCACCTTCGGTTTGATCGGCATCGAATTCGCTTCCTGATTAGCTGGAACAAGTGAAGTTGTTTCAGGTAATGGTACGCCCGGCTGGACTTGAACCAGCGATCTTCAGCTCCGGAGGCTGACGCCCTATCCCCTGGGCTACGGGCGCATGCGCGAACAGTTAGAAATCGGGACACACCAGCTCCACTCGACTTCTCTTAAGGATAATAGGTGAATTTTTACCGGAAGTCAAGTTCGATGAACTCATAAAAGTTCAGGAACCAGAATACCGCTACATATGTTGAACTCCCTCCGTGACATGAGATAGAGCCGCTTTGGCTTCACCCACCACATATAAAGAACCAGCCACACAAATAACGTCATCAGGTGCGGATGTTGATATGGCAAAATCTACCGCACGACCGACATCTTTAATCTGCTCGATATTGTCTGTCAGCAGTGCCGCTTTTTGATATAGTATTTCAATGGGTAGCGCCCTGTCTATTTCAGGACAAGTCAGTATTACCCGTGAGCAGACAGAAATCAGATTTTTCAGAATAGCTTCATAGGGTTTGTCGCTTAAAATACCAATAACGAGCGTGATTTTACGCCCTTTCAAGTCTGTTGCCAGATAATGGGCCAGCTTTCTGGAAGCGTCCAGATTGTGAGCACCATCCAGAATTATCATAGGTGCTCTGGAAACAACCTCAAGACGTCCAGGCCAGCAAGTTTGTTCCAGCCCCTCCTGAATCTGCATCAGGCTGATGTGAGTGTGGTTCCGGTTGAGGATTTCACAGGCTGCCAGCGCCAGAGCGGCGTTACTGATCTGATGAGCCCCCGGCAAGCCAGTTCTCATGTTTTTCCAGATATTTTCCAATCCCGAATAGGAAAAAGAATGGTCAGGATTTCGACGGACGCGAAAATCTTTTTTTAGTCTATACAGTGGAGCGGACTGTTTTGCCGCCAGCATTTCCAGAACAGTAATGGCGGAAGGTTGAGATACGGCGGTTACGACAGGAATTTCATATTTTATAATACCGCCCTTTTCTCCGGCAATTTCAGCGATGGTGTTTCCCAGGTACGACCGGTGTTCCAGGGAAATATTGGTAATGACAGAGACAACTGGCTGGATCACGTTGGTAGCATCCATCCTTCCCCCCATACCCGTTTCAATAACGGCCCAAGCCACTTGCTGTCTCGCAAATTCATAGAGGGCCATGGCGGTGGTATATTCGAAGAACGTAGGCTCACGATCGCCGTACTGGACATTTTTTACAGCAAGGTATGCGTTAACAATAGCTTCATCGGAGATGGGCTGTTGATTCACGACAATGCGTTCGTTGAAGCGTATCAGATGCGGGGATGTATAAACCCCCACACGATATCCCGCTTGTTGAAGAATGGACCCAAGGTATGCGGCAACAGATCCTTTGCCATTTGTACCCGCAATATGAATACACGCATACTGACGCTGAGGATTGTTCAACCCGGTCAAGATACTGCCAATAGTATCAAGACCCAGTTTGATGCCGAATCTGTGGAGCCTGTACATGGCTTGCAGACAGTCTTGATAGGTGAGAGATTTTTTAGATTTCATAGGCATAAAAAAACCCGACAAAATGATCTTTGCCGGGCGTAGAAATGTTTTTTGCGGACATTTTATCTCGAAGCTCTGCTTCTGGAAGTAGCAATCCGCTGCCTTCTGATGGCTTCCCGCTGTTTGCGTCTCTTGTGTTCACTAGGTTTTTCATAACTTTTTTTCAGCTTGAGCCGCTTGAAAAGTCCATCATTCTGAATTTTTTTCTTCAAAATCCGCATGGCCTTTTCCAGATCGTTATCGAAAACTTTGACCTGAATTTCCTTCACCTTTTTCGCCCCCTTCGTTCCACCGGATTTTGAGTATAAAATCCTTTCGTGGTTGATTTTAATTCTTAATTAACGGCTATTCATAACTTATAATTTGAAAATTTTCAAGAAAATTCGAAAAAAACGTATACCAAGGTGAAATGTGACGACTTCGTAAAAAGTTCGCAGGCAAGGCGCGCAAATCCGCAAGGAATGAAGCGTACTTGTTGTACGCCGCAATGACGAAGGATGCGTCGATAGCGGAGCATGCGGACTTTTTACGAAGCCGTCTAATGTGATGATCTTGTGAAAGTCAAGAGGACAGCCCAATGTAGAGATTGAGGTTTGCCGAACTCATTAAGACAAACGAATCATAAAAAAACCGAAGATAAGGTAGCGTGAGAACCAAGTTATTTCCTGCTCTCACGCAATACCGATGAATTATCTTGGGCCTTTTTAGAGTTTTGACATCAGCTCTGCGGCTACTTCTTTAACGCCGGGTTTACCATCGAGGGTGATATATCGAATGCCCTTGCCGGCTGCTGCCAGTTCTTTAAAATAATAGGCAGACGCCAGTGTGCCATCTATGGTGTTATAATAAATATCATGGCGTTTATTGATAGCGGTTTCATCCTGATCATCCGCACGTGTTTTCAGCTCACTGCCACATACCCGGCACTTGCCGTCTTTAGGCATGATGGCATCAATAAAAATGTTGTTGGGGTGGTTATTATCTTTGACACAAAGCCGTCTGCCCATAATTCTGTTTTTGGCGATTTCTCGATCGAGAATGATTTCAATCACAATATCCAGCCCCAACCCTGCAGCTTTGAGTGCTTCATCCAGCTTGATAGCCTGATTTTTGTTGCGGGGAAAGCCATCCAGCAGCCATCCGTTCTTACAGTCTGCCTGTTTCAAACGATCTAAAATCATAGGAATGGTAATATCATCTGGAACCAGATCTCCTCTGTCTATATAAGCCTTGGCTTTGGCGCCCAATTCCGTGCCTTTTGAAATGTTTTCTCGAAAAATAGCGCCGGATTCGATATGTGGGGTTTTGTACTTGTCTTTTAAAATAGCTCCCTGGGTTCCTTTGCCGCTGCCGTTCGGTCCGAAAAACAGAATGTTCATCAAATTCTCCTTTTTTTATTATTCTTCTTTAATTGGGTTGATGGTGTGTACATCTATCTGTTCAGGATCATACTGAAACTTCCCTGTACATTTGTGAATCTATCACGAGAGTACCTTTTGTCATCTGGAGCCTCTATTCCTGGTAAGTCAGTTTTTTGTGCTTCTCGGTAAAGTATGTCGAGAGAATAAAAAAAATGCGTTTTCACCAATAACATATCTATTGATATGGGACATGAACAGTTGCATCTCCATTTTTGGAGGTAACTGCTCAACAAGATTTTACGAACGCTTATGATAACCTGGTGCTATCTATAAAAATATAACGGTAATGTCAAGGCTTGATAAATTTGATAAATCCGTAGACGGGCATAAACTCCCAATCATGAAAATAGATTTTTACGAGACCATCAAACATATTACGAAGCTATTTAAAATCCCTTTATTACAAGGCTATTATTTTTTATAAAAAAACAATTTAAAAAATGAATAAAAAATTCTTGACAAATAAAAAGTATATTATATAAGTAATAAATACATAATAAATTTAATTCATTTTAAAAATTTTTTTTATTGATTATCGTTTTGGAATTTTTTGTGCGCTTAACCTTAGAGTGGTGTAACGATACCGTTACGGAAAGGAGGAAAAATTAAAGTCAGATAATCGGGGAATTCATGAACACATCGGAGTTGTGTATTTCCATCGCATGGTTTTACAAAAACTGGAGTCGGAGTTGTGTTGCAAATGGATGGTTTATCTTTACTGGATGCGCCGAAATTCAGAGGCTGCGATAGTGTGTTTTACATTGTCGTCTGAAATCGGATTTTTCCGGGTTCGCTCATTTCGATCTCAAACAAATTGATGCTGAAATTCCTAGAATGCTGTCAAAAATGATTGGGTAACTTAACCTTCAGTATAAGGAGATAAGATATGTCGGAAAATTACGAAAAAGAACCCACGCAGGCTTGGATAACAACTTTTGCGGGCACTGCCATTAATCTGTGTTTGGGCATTTTGTATGCGTGGAGTATGTGGGGAGCCGCTCTGGTATATGATCGCACCCTGCAGGTTGGTGATATCGTAACTCACACCAGTGTAATTCCTGCCGCCAGCGCCAAAGGTCATGAAAGCGAGGGAATCGTTGTCGAAAAGGCAGCGGAAAATAAACAACATCCATTACATATAAAACTTGGAACGATTCCCAAGGAAGGTTACCTCCTGATTGGCGATGTCGGTAAAAACGGCGAAGTACTGACTCGTGGTGATATTGTCACCAAAGCTGGAGAACCCATGCCTGGTATTAATGCGGGGTGGGATTATTTGGATAATGCGGAAACTGCAACGCCGTTTTCCTTATGCGTTATCATGTTTGCACTTCTGATGATTCCCGGAGGTCGAATTCAGGATAAAATCAGCCCCAAATTTGGCGCCACGCTCGGAGGCCTTTTCCTGGCAGTTGGCTGTATTGTCGCCGGTGTCATGAAAAGCTATACGGGTTTGATACTCGGTTTTGGAATTTTAGGCGGTATCGGAATGGGTATTGGCTATGCAGCACCAACGCCAGCAGCTCTCAAGTGGTTTGGACCTCACCGTCGTGGACTCATTTCCGGCCTTGTGGTCGGGGGATACGGTGGCGCGGCTTTGTATATCGGGCCATTGGCCAAGTATCTGATTACCGATTACGGTATTACGAACAGCTTTGTAATTCTAGGGATTATTTTTGCGGCAGTGGTAATTGTGGCAGGTCAGCTCATTAAAATCCCGGAAGCCGGATATGTGCCGCCCATGCCTAAAATCGCTCAAAGTGCTAAACAGGTGGCGGCTTCAACCAAGCACAACTGGGAAGCAGCAGATATGTTGAAAACGTGGCAGTTCTATGCTCTGGTCTTCATGTTTATTCTTACCACGCAGTCTGGTCTTCTGATTATCTCCAATGCTGCAGGGTTGTTAAGCAAAACCGGTGCTAAAATTCCTTTTTTTGCCGCAAACGCATGGCTGCTGGTCTCTTATGGCGGGCTTATCAATGCCTTGGGACGGGTTGGAACGGGATTTTATTCCGACAAGATCGGAAGAATCAATGCGTACTGTTTAAACTGCGGCCTGTCCGCCCTGTGTCTGTTCATGTTGCCTTATATCATTAAATCCGAAAATATTCTGCTTCTGTTCATTGCTGTTGGCGTTGCTTACTGGCAGTATGGCGGCGGACTTTCTCTGATGCCGTCGTTTACCGGTGACTTCTATGGTCCTAAAAATCTGGGTTTCAATTATGGTCTGGTTTTTATCGGCTGGGGCCTTGGATTTTTCATGGCAAGACTGGGTGGCACCATTAAAGATATCACGGGTAATCTGAACTATGCTTTCTATATTTCAGGGATACTACTGATTGTCGGGGTGCTTTTATCCTATATTACCAAACGACCGGTATGGGCGGAAATGCAGAATAATGTGAAAGCGAACGCATAACCTGTTGCTGGATTCCGGAAATTCCACTTGCTTTCTTTGTATGATTCGGAATAACTCCGATAAGTTATAATTGCCTGTTGTTTCCATATGTGGGGTGTATTCCAGTTTTACTATTGCCTTTCGAAATGTATGACAGTTGACCATATGTCACTATAAAAAATTCACAGCTAACTATTGTAAAAATATCTGAAAAGCTGAGGTTCACTGAATATGGGAATACATGAAAGGAAGGAACGAGAAAAAGAAAGAAGGCGGCAGCAAATCATGGTTGCCGCAAAAAGGGTGTTTTCGGTGAACGGCTTCAGCAAATCAACCATGGAAGATATCGCCAGGGAAGCGGAGCTTAGTCCGGGAACCATTTATCTGTATTTTAAAAATAAGGATGAATTATATGCCTCTCTGTCTCTCAGAATTCTTCAATACCTGAACGTTCGTATCAAACATGTTCTTGAAGACAGAAATCTTCAACCTGAACAATATATTGATGCTTTAAAACAGGCCATGTTCGATGTCTATGATTTCGATTCGCTGATCGTTATCAATCTGTTTCAACTTCAGTCCAGCGAAACACTGAAAAATCTTTCACCCGAACTGTTGGAAGAAATCATCGAGCTGTCCAGGACATCACTGAGAACTATGGCCAGTATTTTTGAAATGGGCATTCAGCGGGGCATATTTATTGACAAACATCCTTTTGCACTGGCCGATATTCTGTGGGCCTTATTTTCAGGAATTATCCTCTGGGAGGAAAGCAAAAAAATCATCAATGAAGACAAGGATTATCTCAAAGTGACACTTGACTTGGCGTTTGAGTTGCTTGAACGGGGCATCACCCGATAGTATTTGTAAGTATAAGCTGGGGACAACCAATAACATGATCTTGTGGAGGTAATGACCAATGGCAGAAAAAGCAGAAGCTGTAGAAACATCAGAAGCGCAGATTGCAGTCCACTGGCAGGAAGAAGAGTATTACTATGCATCCAAAGAATTCATTGCCCAGGCCAACATGACGGATGAAAAAATCTATGATCGGTTCAGCCTGGATAATTTTCCAAACTGTTACAAAGAGTATGCGGATTTATTAACCTGGTACGAATACTGGCACACCACACTGGACACGAGCGATGCCCCGTGCTGGAAATGGTTTGTAGGCGGAAAAATCAATGCCAGTTATAACTGTATTGACCGGCATCTTCCCAAAAACAAGAACAAAACAGCCATTCATTTTGTGCCGGAGCTGGAAAACGAGAAAGTCGAACACATCACCTACCAGGAACTCTATGTCCGCGTGAATGAATTTGCTGCGATTTTACAGGATTTCTGCGGATTAAAGGCAGGAGACCGTGTGACGCTGCATATGCCTATGACCGCGGAGCTTCCCATTACCATGCTGGCCTGCGCCCGTCTGGGTATTATTCACTCCGAGGTTTTCGGCGGGTTCAGCGGCAAGGCGGCTGCAGACCGGGTTGTGGACTCCGGCAGTGAAGTTTTGATCACCATTGACGGTTACTATCGCGGCGGCACGCTGCTTGACCATAAGGAAAAGGCGGAGATCGCCTTTGACGAAGCCAAGAAACAGGGTCAGACTCTGAAAAAAGTGCTGATCTGGCAGCGGTATCCCGGCAAATATTCCAGCCCCACTCCGCTGGTTGAAGGCAGGGACTTCATCGTCAATGATCTGTTGAAGAATTATTATGGTAAACGCATTGATCCTGTGCCGATGCCTGCAGAAGCTCCGCTCTTTCTGATGTACACCAGCGGCACAACAGGAAAGCCAAAGGGCTGTCAGCACAGCACCGGCGGTTATCTGGCGTATGTTGCCGGAACCTCCAAATATGTTCAGGATATTCATCCGGAAGATGTTTACTGGTGCATGGCCGATATCGGCTGGATTACCGGACATTCCTATATTGTTTATGGTCCGCTGGCGCTTTGCGCCTCATCAGTCATCTATGAAGGCATTCCCACCTATCCGGATGCAGGCAGATCCTGGAGAATTGCTCAGGACCTGAATGTCAACATTTTTCACACGGCTCCCACGACGATACGCGGCTTAAGAAAAGTCGGTCCGGATGAACCCGGAAAATACAATTACCATTTCAAACACATGACGACTGTCGGCGAGCCCATCGAACCGGCTGTATGGAAATGGTACCATTCAGAAGTCGGAAAAGGCGAGGCCATTATTGTGGACACCTGGTGGCAGACGGAAACCGGCGGCTTTCTGTGCAGCACCCTGCCGGCAATCAAACCCATGAAACCGGGAAGCGCGGGACCTGGCATGCCTGGCATCCATCCCATCATTTACGATGAAGATGGCAACGAGCTGCCGTCAGGATGTGGTAAAGCAGGCAATATCTGTATCCAGAATCCATGGCCAGGCGCATTCCAGACCATCTGGGGAGATCGTGAACGCTATGTTCGTCAGTATTATCAGCGCTATTGCAAAGACCCGAAAAGCAAGGATTGGAGAGACTGGCCGTATCTGACGGGTGATGCTGCGGTTCAGGCCCCCGATGGGTATTATCGAATCCTTGGCAGAATTGATGATGTTATCAACGTATCCGGGCATCGTCTCGGAACCAAAGAGCTTGAGTCCGCAGCCATGACGGTTATTGAAGTTGCAGAAGCCGCGGTTGTACCGGTTGCAGATGATATCAAAGGTAAGGTTCCGGATCTGTATGTATCTTTGAAACCGGGATTTAAACCCAGCAAGGAAATTGAAGACAGAATTGTCAAGGCGCTGGTCCTTGAAATCGGGCCTATCGCTAAACCCAGAAAGGTCTGGATTGTGCCCGATATGCCCAAAACCCGATCCGGCAAGATCATGCGCCGGGTTCTGGGAGCGCTTTCCAACAAGACGGATGTCGGTGATGTCATGACCCTGGCTAACCCGGAAATCGTTGATGCCATCCATAAGATGGTTGGCTGATGAGAGGATATCTTTAATAGTTTTTCTTGAAGTCCTGGAGCCGGAAGAATCGATGAATTCTTCCGGCTCTCTTGTTCAGATTCATATAGGCTTTCAGAAAAATAATTTCACTGCGTTATCGGCCGAAGATATACTACAGTATTATCTCCTCCCTGCTGCCTTGCGAAATGAATTTTCTGAAAGTCTATAATGATGCCCCCCGATATATTTTCACAGAAACCATCTTAAGATTTTATTCATTTTAACCTGTTATCAGAAAGGAGAATCGAACATGACTAACCCGTATGTCGAAGCTTTTGAATCATCCATCAAAACTCCGGATGTGTTTTGGGCAAAAGCAGCCGAAGATCTGCACTGGTACAAAAAATGGGATAAAGTTCTGGATGACTCGAACAAACCGTTTTACCGCTGGTTCACTGGAGGTGTTGTCAATACCTGTTATAACGCATTGGATTATCACGTTGAAAACGGCAGGGCCGATCAGACCGCACTGATTTACGACAGCCCAGTCACAGACACCATCAAAAAATATACTTACGCGCAGCTCAGAGATGAAGTTGCGATTTTTGCCGGCGCCCTGGCAGCCCAGGGGGTTGTAAAAGGCGACCGGGTTCTGATCTATATGCCCATGATCGCGGAAGCCGCCATTGCCATGCTGGCCTGCGCCCGGCTGGGCGCGGTCCATTCCGTGGTTTTCGGCGGCTTTGCGGCCAACGAATTGGCAACCCGCATCAACGATGCCAAACCCAAAGTCATTGTTTCGGCATCCTGCGGCATTGAAATCAAAAGGGTGATTCCCTATAAAGCGCTTCTGGATGGAGCCATTGAAATGGCTGATTCAAAACCGGATGCCTGCATTATTTTTCAGCGCCCCATGGAAACCGCATCATTGATTGCCGGCCGCGACATTGACTGGGCAACTGCCATCAAAGGCGTCAAGCCACATGACTGTGTACCGGTTGCGGCCACAGATCCGTTGTATATCCTCTACACTTCCGGAACTACGGGCATTCCTAAAGGCGTTGTCCGCGATAACGGCGGCCACATGGTGGCCCTCAAATGGACCATGAAGGCCGTTTACAACGTGGACGCCGGAGACGTTTACTGGGCGGCCTCGGACGTGGGTTGGGTCGTAGGGCATTCCTATATCGTTTACGGACCGCTTCTGAAGGGCTGTACCACCATCCTTTATGAAGGCAAACCTGTCGGTACACCGGATGCCGGAGCGTTCTGGCGTGTGATTTCCCAGCACAAGGTTAAGGCTCTCTTTACCGCCCCCACGGCTTTCCGGGCCATTAAGAGAGAAGATCCGGAAGGAAAACTGCTGAAGGATTATGACATATCCTGCTTTGCCACACTTTTTCTGGCAGGGGAAAGATCCGATCCCGATACTTTGAAATGGGCGGAAACTCATATCGGTGTTCCTGTCATTGATCACTGGTGGCAGACGGAAACCGGATGGGCCATTGCCGCCAACTGCATGGGGCTTCATCACTATCCGGTTGTCTATGGCTCGCCCACCAAACCGGTTCCGGGATGGAATGTGCAGGTCGTGAATCCGGAAAATGAAGTTGTAAAAACAGGCGATATCGGGGCATTGGTGGTTAAACTGCCGCTGCCTCCCGGAAGTTTGCCCACGTTGTGGAACAATGATGATGGATTTGTGAAATCTTACCTGGATGAATTCCCTGGATATTACAAAACGGCCGATGCCGGTTATATGGATGAAAACGGCTATGTCTATGTCATGTCCCGAACCGATGATATCATCAATGTGGCCGGCCACAGGCTTTCCACCGGTGCTATGGAAGAAATTCTGGCAGACCATCCCCAGGTTGCCGAGTGCGCGGTTCTGGGGGTGGCGGATGACTTGAAAGGTCAGGTTCCTATCGGGTTTTTGGTTTTGAATGCTGGTGTGACCCGAGACCATAAAGAGATTGTTAAAGAAGTTGTGCAGATGGTCAGAGATCGCATCGGACCGGTGGCCTCGTTTAAAACCGCTACAGTGGTCAAACGGCTTCCCAAAACCCGTTCCGGGAAGATTCTGAGGGGCACCATCCAGAAAATTGCCGACAACAAAGAGTATAAGCTGCCGGCAACCATTGATGATCCAGCGACCCTGGATGAAATGGCAGTGGCTCTGACATCTATTGGATACGCCAAGGCAAAAAAATCATGATATAATCACGGGTCAAAATTGAAGAGCGCTGCCGATGTAAAGATTTTTTGGCATCTCCCTCCGATTGGTTTTCTCATCAACAGCCGGTGCTGTCGCATTTTAACAGCGCCGGCTGTTGTGTTTCCAGAACGATGGTACTTACTGAAAACGTGAGGGATTATCGCCCCTATTCTGCAGAAAGATTACGGATGATATCTGATTTCTGATTTATTTTTTGACCGGGTTTTTATATCGGCGCCTACCTAAAAATTCACTTGCTCCAATCCTTTAAGGCCCAGTATCTGCCTGGCTTCATCGGGCGTCGCCAGCTCAATTCCCAATTCACGGGCGATAGTCGCAATCTTGACGACCTGGTCGGCGCTGCTCTTGGCCAGAACCCCTTTAGAGAGATATATGCTGTCTTCGAGGCCCACGCGAGCATGCCCTCCCATGATAAGAGATCCCGTGCACATGGGGATCTGGTGGCGGCCTGCAGCACATACAGAGAACTGGAATTCGCCGATTTGCCTTTGGGCCGTGTTCACCAGAAAGACAAGATTCTCCAGAGTAGCGGGAATCCCCCCAAGTATCCCCATAACGAACTGCAGATAGACGGGCTGTCTGGCGACACCCTTCTGCAGAAGAAATGCGAGATTGTTGATCATGCCGACATCATATATCTCAAATTCCGGCCTGGCGCCGTTTGCGTAAATGATCTCCAGATACTGACGCATTGTCTTGAAGGTGTTGGGAAAGATGAAATCCTCCGTTCCTTCGAGATAAGGTTTCTCCCAGTCGTATTTCCATCGGGAAATATTGTCCTTGATATGAAAGAGAGCGAAGTTGAGGGATCCTGCGTTTAGCGAAGTCAACTCCGGTTTGAGATTCGATGCGACACGAACCCGATTTTCCACCGATTCTCCGAGCTTTCCGCCAGTAGTGAAGCAGAGTACGATGTCACAGCGACGTTTCACCGCTTCGGCAATTTCCCGAAAAAGCGCCTGATCTGCGTTCGGAAGCCCCGTCTCCGGATCCCGTACATGGAGATGGGCCACGGCGGCTCCGGCCTTATGCACACGAACAGCTTCCTCGATCAGTTGTTTCGGGGTGACAGGCAGATAGGGCGACATGCTCGGTGTGTGAATGGCTCCGGTCAAGGCGGCGGTGATGATTCTCTTGTTCATGGCATTCTGCTCCCTTTGATTTTTGAATATCTAATTGCGGTATCTTTCAAATTCCTGAATAAAATCTTCCACCATTTTTTCAAGCGGGTACTCAATCTTCATGCCCCACTCGGAACGTGCGCACTCATCATCGATTCTGAGGGATCCCAGTTCGCGCAGGAGTTCCACCACGACAGGATTGGGTGTAAAGGTGAGATCTGCTCCAGGAATCCGATTCCGAACGATCTCCACCAGTTCTTTGGCGGAAAACGGGGGGAAAATTCCGGCCAGATTGTATATCCGGGTCAGGATCTTTGCAGGATCGGCCTTCGCAAGATTCATCAACGCCTGCGCCGCGTCCTTGAAGTAAACCACTGCGCAGCGGGTCTCCGGATCACACTCCAGCACGTACGGAAGTCCCCTGAGGGGATATTCGATGGCCCATGCGTTGTAGATGGACATGTGCGCAGTCCGTGCTCCCGGTCCGACAACGGATGGAAGCCGCATGCCTCGAAAGTCGAGCCCGAACTTGCGATGATAAAACCGTCCGAGGAGCTCGCCGAAGGTCTTGGAAACCCCGTAGAAGCTCGAAGGTCTCTGGATAGTGCGGTCATCGATCATATCTCCCGGAATATCCTTGCTATAAGTTGCGATGGTGCTCCCATAAATGACTTGAGACATCCTCTTTATACGCGCCGCCTCAAGGACGTTATAGGTTCCGATGACATTTGCATCGAAGGCGGCGACATGGTCTTTCTCAGACGGGAGTGAAAGCATTCCACCGAGATGAAAAATACGGCTGACACCATACTTCTCTACGCAATCCATAAGGGTAGGCAAATGAGCCAGGGAGCCTTGCTCGAAGAAAAACTGACCCTTGATCTCCATTAGCGGGCCCTGCACCGGCGCGACGTCGAAAAGAACGGGCCGCTCGCCCGATTCTATCAAGAGTCGCGCCAGGCAAGATCCGATAAAGCCTGTACCCCCTGTAATAAGGGTCGTCATATCAAAAAAAGCTCCTTTTTTATTGCCCCATCCTGCAGCCTGTCTGGTCGCAGGGAACTTCCACATCCTTTGCAGGAACCTCAACAGCAGGGCCGACGAAGGCGTGCTTGAAGAACGGGTTGTTCTTGACGATCTCGGCGGTCCAGTAAGGCACCTGGGCCTGGTGGTCACACGCTCTCATGGTCCAGGTGCCTGCGGGACCTTCATAGGTCAGACCTTCCCATGCCTTGATGACCTTGTTCACATCCGTCGTTCCGGCCTTTTTAACGGCTTCAGCCCAGAACATGACGGCCATGTAAGATTTACCGCGAAGCCAGGTGGGGTAATGACCTTCATCCTTGTAGAATTTCTGGACGAATTCTTCGTTTTTTTTCGTAGGAATCGAAACCATGTAGATTTCAGCGCCCATATCGCCCAGAATCAGATTGTCGTCTCCAAGAGATTCGATCATTACTTCATCGTTGATGTAGTAACTGACGACTTTGGCCTTGAGTCCCATGGGCCTTCCCTGCTTTAGGAGCAGTGTAAGGTCGTTTCCCCAGTTGGGAGTGAAAATGACATCCGGAGCTGCGGCGATAAGCTGGCTGGCATAGGGAGCAAAGTCCTTGGTCCCCAGTGGGTGATATATCTCAGCAACAGTCCGTGCTTTGGGATTGAGCTGGAGAAGCTTTTTCTTGAAAGCATCGACAGCCTCATGGCCAAAAGAATAATCCTGTGCGATGATCCCAATTTTCTGAAATCCCTTCTTAACGATCATCTGTGCAATGGCAAAGGAGCGTCCGTCGGTGCTGCCGCCCGGCCGGAAAAAGTTTCTGTTGCACTTCTCTCCCGTCATGCTGGCGGCATCCATTCCATAGGTAAACATGATGACATTTTGTCTTTTGGCTAACTGGGACATGGCTTCCCCCACAGAGCTTCCAGTTCCGCCGCAGAAGAATTTAACGTTATCTTTGAGGATCACGGTTTGGGCCTTGCGCGTAGCCACATCCGGCTTCAGTTCGGAATCGATGGGAATGACCTGCACCTTTTCGCCCAAAAGGCCACCACCTTCATTGATGACCTTTGCCGCGTACTGAACGCCCTCAAGGTAACGCGTCCCGATGTCCTTGAAGGTTCCGGAGAGAGGTTCCGTCACCCCAAGCTTAATGGTGTCTTCCGATTGAGCCGCATTCGGCACTATCAGTGACATCAACACAAAAAAAATCGCCAGAATCCCAAGACTCCACATTCCCTTTTTCATGCCTTACCTCCTGTTTTGTGTTGGTTTATTAAGTGATTTCAGACCTCCAGGTAATTACGTCTCACCTCCTCAGCAGCCATGAGGGCCGGCATATCACCTTGAAAAACCATCAGCCCCTTGCTCATAATGTAAAATCTGTCCGCCACCTTAACAGCGGCTTTGAAATTTTGTTCCACCATAAGTATTGTAACCCCGGCCTTGCGAACTGCGGAAAGCATTTCCAGCACATCTTTCACAATGAGAGGGGCCAGCCCCTCGGTGGGTTCATCTACAAGAATCAGCTTTGGATTACCCATGAGAGTCCTGGCCACGGTAAGCATCTGCTGCTCGCCCCCCGAGAGATGTATGCCTTTGTTTCCGCATCTCTCCTTGAGTCGAGGGAAAACGCTGTAAACCCGGTCCACAGTCCATGGCTCCCTCGGAACACCACCATTTTTCACCTGTTTCATTCCGATGAGCAGGTTCTCATGAACGGTAAGACTCCGAAATATGCGGCGCTCTTCCGGAACATAGCCTACTCCCAAACGGGCGATCTGGTGCGGCCGCATTCCCACCAATTCTTGCCCCTCAAACCGGATTCCGCCATGGCTGGGGCGCACCATGCCCATGATGCTCTTGAGCGTCGTCGATTTTCCGACGCCATTTCTCCCCAGCAGACAGACTAACTCCCCTTCTTTCAAATCGAAGGACACCCCGTGCAGGACATGGCTCTTACCGTAATGGCTGTGGATATTCGAAACCTCTATCATAAGTGATCTTCCCCCAAATAGGCGTCTTTAACCCGCTGATCGCTGCGAATGATATCGGGAGCGCCTGATATGAGAATTTTTCCGTAATGGAGCACCGATATGGTATCGGCAAGAGAAAAAACCACATCCATGTCGTGTTCGATGATGATGAGAGTGAGCCCCGCCGTTACACGGTCGATCGTTTCGATAGCCTGGACCGTCTCTTCACGAGTCATTCCGGCAGTAGGTTCGTCCAGCAAAATCAGATCGGGATCGGTTGAAAGGGCGATGCCTATCTCAAGCGCTCGCTGCTGCCCGTAGGAAAGGGCGCTAACGGGCACGTGTAACACATCTTTTAGGCCGAGATTTTCGGCGATGGCCGCTGTTCTCTCGTTGATCCGGGCGTTGCTGTCGGGCTTGCGGAGGAAATGATACCTCAGGCCGTACCGCGACCGGACTCCTGAGCGGATATTTTCGAAAACGCTCAGTTCCTGGAAAACGTTGGTAATCTGAAAGGAGCGGGAAATACCGAGCCGGTTCAGCGCATAAGCGGATTTTCGGGAAATATCCTGTCCCTTGAAGCGAATGGTGCCAGAGGATGCCCGGAATTTCCCGCTGATGATGTTGAAGAGAGTTGTCTTCCCGGCGCCGTTGGGGCCAATGACAGCATGTCGCTCCTTTCGCTTGACCGTGAATTGCACGCCACTCAGAACGGCAAGACCGGAATAATCCTTATAAACATCTATAATCTCAAGGCAGTCGGTCACAATATTGTTTCCTCCGTCACAACTCTGTCGCCCGGTTCATCGCCACTTTTGCCCGAAAAAACTCCCGGAATCTTTTGGATAATCTGGGAAAGTCCTCCGGGCATGACCAGCACCATGAAGACAAAGATGAGCCCCATGAACAACGGCCAGTGATCGGTCAGATCACTTAGATAACTCTGCACGATGATATAAACAAAGGTTCCCAGGATAGGCCCCCAGAATGTTCCCGTTCCCCCTACAAAGGCCATGAGGAGTACCGTCGTGGTCATATCGACGCTTATGGCTGAAATGGAGACAAACTGAAAGTGGAGACTGTAGAAGGCGCCCGCCAATCCGGCTGCCGCCCCGGTGAAAACAAAGAGGAGCAGACGGCTGATGTGAGTGTTGTATCCCAGGAAATTCATGCGCTCCTCATTTTCCCTGATGAGAAGCACCGTCCGCCCCATGGCGGTATGGGTGAAATACCAGCAAAACACAATGGCCATTCCAATGATGACAAGAGTAAAGTAATAAAAGCTTGTGATGCCGGCCAATTGGATGGTGATTGAACCTATGCTGATGTTGGGACGTGTGATGCTCAGGCCGTCGTCGCCGCCTGTCACGGAACTCCATTTGGTGGCAACAACATAAAAAAGCGAATTGAAGGCCAGCGTGAGCAATGCGAAATAAGCGCCTTTTGTTCGCAAAAGAAGGCTTCCAACCACCAGACCCACAAGGATAGCCATCAAAACCGCCAAAAAGATGTCGCTCCATATGGAGATACCCGGAATACAGACCAAAGCCACAGCGGCGGTGAATGCTCCTGTGCCGAAAAACATGGCGTGCCCGAAAGAGAGAAGCCCCGCATACCCCAGCAGTAAATTATAGCTTACAGCATAGAGGGCAAAGAAAATGATCTCCGTCAGCATGGCCACCTGATACTGTCTGAGGGCAAAGGGCGCCAGCCCACCCACCAGAAAGAGAACAGCAATTACAAAATGAGACGCTTTTTTCTGAAAGATCATTGTTTTGCACCAAAAAGTCCGGAGGGTTTGACGATCAAAACACCCGCCATGAGCAGGTACACCAAGGCAAGCGACAGCTTCGGGAAAAGCAACACTCCGAACGATTGAAGTTCGCCGATAAGAAGAGACGCCGCCACAGCACCTCCAAGGCTTCCGAATCCGCCCACTACAATGACCACGAAAGCATCCACCAGTATCTCGTGAGCCATTCCGGGATATGTGGAAAGCAGGGGGCCCGCTATGACGCCCGCGAATCCCGAAAGTGCGGAGCCAAAGGCGAAAACTCCCATCATAACAAGAGGTACGTTGATCCCTAGGGCGTCCACCATCTCACCATCGTTCACCGACGCCCTGAGCACAATGCCCATACGGGTCTTATACAGGATTAAAGCCATGGCCACGCCAACCATAATGGCGCAAAAAATGACAAAAAGCCTGTAAACCGGATAGATAATTCCGAACAAATGGATGCTCTTAGAAAGAAAGCCGGTGATATTCACCGCCAAGGGATAGTTGCCCCAGATCCACTTCACAAGTTCCGTTATGATATAAGCCAGTCCAAAGGTAAGAAGCAACTCATGCAAATGACCATGTATATGGACGCGGCGCAGCAAAAACCGCTCCACCAGGGCGCCCAGGATGAATAGAAGCAGGGGGCAGAAAATCACAGATGGCCAGAACAGACCTGTGGTCGTCACCTGTGTATAAGAGAAATATGCCCCCAGCATGTACATGGCCGCATGGGCGAAGTTCAGGACGTTCATCATCCCAAAAACCAGTGTCAGGCCTGCGGAAACCAGAAAGAGAAGGCCCGCATAGGCCAATCCATGGAGGGAAAAAACAAAAATCTCATTCATCTGTCTTGCTCTCCGCCGTCTGATGACTGCGGCGGAACAATTTCGTGCAAGATCCGCAGAAGAACGGCATCGCGTTGCTCGATGACCTTCCGTACCCTTTCCGGCGTCCACAGATAGAATCCCCGCCCTGACTTTACTCCGCATGCTCCGTTGGCGGTCAAATCAGCTATAAGTGGTGAAGGTTCGGAGGATGATTCGAGATAAGGAAAAAGATATTTTTGAATGTCGGAGGTCAAATCCAGACCCGCCAGGTCGGCAGTCTCAAGAGGCCCGATAAAAGCCATACGCAGTCCAAATCCATATTTGACAATTTTGTCTATATCTTCGGCACTGGCGATATTGTTGTGGCAGAGGGAAATAGCCTCCCTCCACATGGCGTGCTGGAGACGGTTTCCAAGAAACCCCGGCACATCCTTGAGAACCCGGACGGGGATTTTTCCCACCTTTTCCATGAGGCCGTAAACGGTTTCGAACGCCGCATCGTCAGTGTGCGCCCCCTTGATCACTTCAACACACGGAAGTACATGGGGAGGATTCCAGAAATGGCTGCCCAGAAAGCGTCCTTTGTGTTTCAAGACTTCGCTGATTTCTGTGATGCTGATGGCAGATGTATTGCTGGAAAAAAGGGTCTCGGGTGAAGCAAACCGTTCAAGCTCGGCGTACAGGGTCCTCTTGGCCTCAAGATTTTCTAAGATGGCCTCGATAATGTAATGAGGGCCTTTGCAGGATGTTTCGATGGAGGAACAGAGAGTGATATGGTCCAGACAGCGGTCGATATCCTCACTTGTTGCAAGATGGAGTTCTATAAACACCTTGAAATTTGCTGCTATTCGGTCCTTAGCCGTTTTCAGAACCGCTGGGTTCGCATCATAAAGGTTAACTCTGTAACCGGCAGAAGCGAAAACTTGTGCAATTCCGTGACCCATGAGACCGGCCCCGAGCACCCCGACATACTGGATATCATTAATCTCCATGTATTGAATTCATCCTTTCTCTTCCAACAGGATTGCACATGACCATAAAACATTTAGCATCTTTGTCGCCAATCGCTTCACCGAAATGGGGGATGCCGGAATCGAAATAAAGGCAGTCCCCTTCGTTGGCGATGTATTCCTCGTTGCCGTATCTGAATTTCATGGTTCCCTGAATCATGAAAAGTATCTCTTCACCCTCGTGCTGGAAAAGCGTCCTTTTCTTTGGCCCGACTGGCAATGTGAGGATATAGGGTTCCATCATCCTGTTGGGATATTTGTATGCTACCGCCTCGTAGGAATAACCAAAAGAGCTCCCGTCCCTGTTTACAAAAGGACGCTCATCCTTCCGGACCAGGCAGAGTGACGCCCCCTGGCTCGCTTCGCCCAGGAGCGCTGAAATTGTCACGTTGAGTGCACGGGCTATGTTTGCAAGTGTCGATACAGGCGGAGCCTTGTCGGATTTTTCCACCTTGGACAGATATCCCTTGGATAAATTCGTTTTCACAGCCAGATGTTCCAAAGTTATCTTTCTCTCCGTCCTGAATGTTTTGATTCTCCGCCCGATTTCCGCTTCAATGATGATGGGTTGTTGTTGCATTATTGGAAACCTAAATAAAAAATATATTTTTCAATATGTTATATTATATAAAATGATTATGGCAAATATGTCATTGTCATAATATTTCCCAACAGGAAACTTATATACAAATATATTCAAACGTCGTCAAGTGATTTATCGAATGTTAAAAATATGAATCATATTTTTACAGCATTGTAAAAAGTCCAGATGCTGCGCTACACCCTTCATCATTAAGGCGTACCATAAATACGCCTCATTTCTTGCAGATTTATGCGCCTTGCCTACAGACTTTTTACAATGCTGTTCGAAAATCGAATTGCTACGAGAGCATCATATTTCTCCAGAAATTTCGTGATTCATTCCCTTATCACAGGGCTGCATTAAACTATGTAACAATCCATTGTCTTTTATTTTCAAGATATTAAAATTTTGGACGCACATCCAAAGTTACCCTGGTTTCGGGATAGTCTTAAACGGAGAAAGGGTGCTGCCGATAAAAACAACATGATGTTTGCAATCCCGCCTCACAGGATTTATGGATTCTGAGACAGCCCATGCCCGAGCGAAAAGGGGGGAAAATCCGCACACAAAAATCTAACCGGACCATGCTGATTTTAATATATACTTTGTCTAAATTATCCGATATATAGAACCATCATTGACAATATTCCGGGTTATATGGGTGGTTATCGACATTTTGGGGAGACAACTGTCATGAGCCTCATCAATCTGGCGGATGCAAAAGTGGTATATGAAGACCAAACGTTGCCTGTGATCAATTTAATCAGTAGATTACAAGTTCAGCTTCAGGAAGCTTCAACGCATATAGCCGCGATGGTCTCTGCCATGTTCGTTTACGAAACCATAAAATTTCAGGAGGGTTTAATCGGTTATGAAGATCATGGTTGCGTTTGATGGAAGCAATGTTTCAAGAGAAGCTCTGAAGCTGGCCATGCAATATGCCGGTGTATTTCAGGCTGCGGTGCATCTGGTGCTGTCCATGGTGGGCGGTCCGGAGGTTCCTCGTGAGGATTTTGTCAACAACGAGAAAGAACTCGACCTTGCTAAGGCTCAGGTGCAGGCCGCCGGAATTCCTTGTCAATCCCACATGCTGGTTCGCGGACTTAGCGCTGGAGAGGATCTGGTTCAGTATGCGGTTGAACACCAAATTGATCTGCTTGTTATCGGGGTGTACCGGCGTTCTGCAGTTGGAAAGCTTGTTTTTGGCTCAACGGCTCAGTATGTTGTTTTAAATGCCCCCTGTCCGGTATTATCCGTCAGGTAAACGGTGTAGCCGCCGTTTTCCCTAACGATCCGAAACATCAGGAATCCACATGTTTTTGCCTGTAACACTGGAAGAAGCCCATTCACTGGGATGGCATCAGCTTGACGTCATTATAGTTACCGGCGATGGATATGTGGACAGCCCGTTTATCGGCGCCGCTGTCATCGGCAATGTGCTGGCCGCGCATGGATATCGGGTTGGCGTTATCGCTCAGCCGGACATCCGGTCCGGAGAAGATATCACGCGTCTGGGCGAACCGCTTCTGTTCTGGGGGGTTACTTCCGGCAGTGTGGATTCCATGGTGGCCAATTACACGGCAACCGGAAAGCGCCGAAAGCAGGATGACTATACGCCCGGCGGTATGAATACGCGCAGGCCGGATCGGGCCGTCATTGTTTATGTCAATCTGATTCGCCGGTTTTTTAAACCCACGGTTCCAATTATACTTGGCGGCATTGAAGCCAGCCTCAGAAGAATACCCCATTTCGATTTCTGGACGCATACCCTCCGCAGATCCATTCTTCTGGATGCCAAAGCGGATATTCTCGTCTATGGAATGGGCGAACGCACGGTGCTGACCCTGGCGGAACGACTCCGTCGCGGAGAATCATACCTGGAAGTCCGGGGCATCTGCTACATTTCTGCTGCAGCACGCTCCGACTGTCTGGAGCTGGATTCCTACGAAACGGTATGTGCGGATCCCGCGGCATTTTCCCGGATGTTTCAGATTTTTTATCGCAACAACGATCCACTGACAGCCGGCGGCCTTTGTCAAAAACATGCAGGACGCTATCTGATACACAATCCTCCGGCCCTGCCGTTGTCGTCATCAGAGCTGGATGCCGTTTATAATCTGGCGTATGAGCGGGATTTACACCCGTATTACCGAAAATGGGGCGCTGTCCGGGCGCTGGAAACCATTCGTTTTTCCATTGTCACCCACAGGGGGTGCTATGGAGAATGTTGTTTCTGCGCCATCTCCATTCATCAAGGCAGAACGGTTCAGAGCCGCAGCGAAGCATCCATACTGACTGAAGTCGCCTGTATCAAAAAACATCCTGGATTTAAGGGCATTATTTCGGATGTAGGCGGCCCAACCGCCAACATGTATGGAATCGAATGCCGAAAAAAACAGAAAAAAGGGGTCTGCCCGGACAAGCACTGTTTATATCCACAGGTATGCGAAAGTCTCAGCATCAATCATGACAGACAGATACGACTGCTGGCGGCTATCCGGAATATCGAGGGCGTCCGCCGTGTTTTTGTGGCCTCCGGAATTCGGTATGACATGATTCTTGCGGACAGGGCGCATGGGGAAAGATATCTGAATGATCTTATCCAGCATCACACGTCCGGTCAGATGAAAATAGCACCGGAACATACGGAGGCTGATGTTTTGGCGCTGATGGGAAAACCTGGCCCGGATCTGCTGCTGACCTTCAAGCACCTGTTCGACCGTATCGCAGGGTGTATTTTTACGGCATCCAGCAGGCAGATATATCTGACATATTACATGATGGCTGCACATCCTGGATGCACCCAGGCTCATATGCAGCGGTTAAGGTCTTTTGTTTTGCGCCATCTGAAGATAATTCCGGAGCAAGTACAGATATTTACACCAACGCCGTCCACGATTTCCACCCTCATGTATTACACCGGCATCCATCCGGATACCGGTGCAGCCGTGTTTTGCGAAAAAGAGCTGTGGCAGAAGGAAAAACAAAAGCAGCTTCTGCTGAACCGCTGACAGCGCTTCTGCCTTTCGCTCATATCATCCGGTCTATCGCATCAAAAGCCTTTTCGATGCGTTTTTGCGAAACCGGAAAGGCCGTTTTGAGTTCCTGGGCATACAGAGAAACCTTATATTCCTCGATCATCCAGAAGAGTTCCTCGACCGCCGCTTTTTTCTCATCAGTGGCATAAGGGGACAGTTCATCTGCGAGCGCCTGTCGTCTGTCAGACAATATCCGGATTTCCTCAGCCCGAACCCGGTCTTTTTCAAAATCCAGCCAGGAACGTTGCGCGCGGATAGCGATCGTGCGGATATAGCGGATGAGACATGAAAACCGTTCAGGCGCATATCTGATCATGAAGTCTTCCGGCGCCAGCGTATCGAGCTGATCTGCGAGACTTGACCAGAATTGTCTGGCCACAGCATTGTTTGGATGGTTCCGGGCCAGACCATCCATAATGTTGCGGGACTCTACCACAGTATCTATCACATCGAGACAGGTGTTCATAAGGTTTACGGCGTATGTATGCATGGTGGGCAGTGTCGCTTCCACAAGCGCCTGAAAATCATCTTTGGCGCGGATATCTCTGGAAAAAAGCCGCAGTAAAACGGTCTGATACAATTTCCGCTGCAGTTTGGAGGCGCCGCCCCAGCGTTCTGCCGAAAGGATGCGATGTCTGGGAATGGTCAGATATTTACGGAGAAACTGCATTTCTCTGGGGTACATGATTTCCACCAGCGATGCAACGCCGGAACGGTGACAGGTGGATGCTTCAGAGGCATCTTCGAACAGCAGCAGCATGACGCCGTTGTGGTTGCCATCCTTGTTTGCCGACAGCGCCGGAAAGAGCGTTCCGCTGGTGCCGCCTTCTCCCGGAACAGGGATGGATTCCGGAATGGTTTCCATATCCCAGCTCATGATTCCGGCGCGCTCCCATTTTTTTCGGGCGCTGTTAAGAGCGTTTTGGCAGATCGGTTCCGGCATCTGATGTTCGAGAACAGTGATATCCCGTCCGCTGTGGATGATGTTACCTTCCGAATCGGTAATGGCAATCCGCATTTTGAGGTGATCCGGGAGCGTGTCTTCAGACCAGGCGGATGCGGGAATATCCACGCCGAACCGCTGATAAATAAAGCGGCTGAGGGCATGGGCCAGCGTTCCATTGCCCCTGGGCATGTTCCGGACAATGATATCCGCGCTTTGGGAAATCGGAACGAGTTGTTTACGCCAGGTTTTGGGTAGCGCCTTGATCATGGCTTCAATTTTTTCACGAAAAAGCCCTGGAACCATCCAGTTCAGAGAATCCCTGGGAACCACGGCGACGGCCTTCGATGGAATCTGCACGGTAAGCCCATCTTCCGGGCTGCCCGGTTTAAAATGATACAAACAGTCAAACAGGTGATTTCCGAGTTTCAACTGATCCGGATACTGTGACAGCTCCTGCGGATCCGGGGTGTAGCGCAGGATATCTTCCTGTGTCATGCAGAGGCATTCCTGCCCGTTACCCCTGAGAAATTTTTGAAAAGTACGAATATCATAAATACTGTCTGGAATTCTCTGACGATAAAATTCGTACAAATCTTCTTCACCGATCAGGATATCTTTTCTCCGGACTCGGTTTTCCATATCCCGAATGTCATCTATCAAGTTCTGGTTGTGGGTCATGAATGGAAACGGTTTCTGGATATCGCCTTCCACCAGCGCGCTTCGGATAAAAATGCCGGAGGCTTCCATCGGCTGGATGCGGCCAAAAGACACCGGACGCTGCGAAACGATGACCAGTCCGAAAAGGGTCACCTGTTCGAGCGCCACGACCTCTCCGCGGGATCGTTCCCAGTGAGGCTGGCTGTAGCTGTAACGGCACAGAGGCTTACCCAGTTCTTCCAGCCACTTGGGGTCGATTGCTGCGACAATGCGGGCAAAAAGACGCGAGGTTTCCACCATTTCCGCGGCGACAATCCAGTTTCCGGCTTTGTTGAAAAGACTGGAACCAGGAAAAATCATGACTTCCTTGTCCCGCGGGGCCTTGAACATATTTTTTTCCTTTTTCAAGGCGATATTGGATAAAAAGCCGCTGACAATGGCGCGATGAATGGCGCTGTAGCGATCTGAAAATGCGGATTGGCCGGTTCCAGATTTAGGACGTTTGGCTGCTTTTTGAGATGCTGCCTGTTCCAGCGCGGAGAAAAATGCAGATGTCTTGCTTCCTGAAGACAGGTTTTCCGCTGGCTGTGATGCAGAGGAGGGAGCAGGAGAGGAAGAAATCATCAGTGCAGACTCGTTCACTATTTCAGAAAGCTGGGCGTGAATATCCCGCCATTCGCGCATTCGTTTGAAAGACAGAAAGTGCCGCGTGCAGAATTTCCTCAGATGTGACGAATTTTTCCCTTCCGAAAAAAGCTGATGATATTGATTCCAGATATTCAAAAGCCCGATAAAATCCGAGAGTGGATCGCTGAAAACACGGTGCATGGTATCCGCCTGCTGGGCTTTGTCCGCAGGCCGTTCTCGCGGGTCCTGAATACAGAGCGCGGCAGTGATGATTACAGATTCAGGAATACATCCCTCGACGCGGGCCTGAAGCAGTATCCGGGACAGCCGGGGATCTATAGGTATCCGGGACATAAGCCTGCCCTGATGCGTCAGTGTAAAGCCGGCATCCGGGGATGATGGCGATGGTGCGACGCTTTCCACCGGTTGGATGCCGTTTTTTGCCGGTTTCGGGCTGTCTTTTTTTACCTTCTCGATCGCCTCAAGCTCAACCAACAGGTCCATGCCGTCCCGGACACTGCGAGAATCGGGTTTGTCGATAAACGGAAAGTCTGCAACAGCTCCCAGCTTCAAGGCCATCATTTTGAGAATAACTTCTGCAAGGTTGGAGCGCAGAATTTCAGGGCGCGTGTAAAGCGGACGCGACTGATAGTCCTCTTCGGAATAAAGCCTGATACACACGCCGTTTTCCACGCGGCCGCATCGCCCCTTTCGCTGGTCTGCGCTGCTGCGGCTGATGGGCATCACCTGGAGAGATGTGGTGCGGGATCGCGGGGTATATCGGGAAATTCTGGCAAGCCCCGTATCCACCACGTATTTGATGCCAGGTATGGTGAGTGATGTTTCGGCAATATTGGTGGCTACAATGATTTTTCGGCCGATGGCCGGGGCAAATACTCTGGCCTGATCCGCCGCGGAAAGCCTTGCAAACAAAGGAAATGCGGTCACATTCGGATAACGGGCACCTTCGATCATTTCACAGGTTTCCCGGATATCCTGTTCGGTCGGCATGAATACCAGGATGTCGCCCCGCGGCTCTCTTTTGCAAAGGCTGTGAAGGATACGGACGGCGTGTTCCACCGGCGCCGGCTCTTCCGCTTCATCGGAAAGGGCAGGGGAATCTGCCGGTTGATATCGAACTTCGACCGGATACATGCGGCCCGGAACTTCGATGATCGGCGCGTTGTTGAACGCCTGTGAAAATTTTTCCGTATCGATGGTGGCGGATGTAATGATCAGCTTCAGGTTGCGCCGTTTCTGAAGGATGGTTTTTACGATGCCGAGGATGAAATCAATGTTCAGACTTCTTTCGTGAGCTTCATCCACAATCAGAGTGTCATACCGGTTTAACGACGGATCGCTCAGGGTTTCCGCCAGCAGGATGCCATCCGTCATGATACGGATAAGGGATTGGCGGCTGGTGCGGTCTGTAAAACGGATTTTATACCCGACGGTCTGACCGAGCGACTCACCGAGTTCCTCGGCGATACGGCCGGCCACAGTCATGGCCGCTAGCCTGCGGGGCTGGGTGCAGCCGATAACACCTTCGGTGCCTCGACCCGCTTCCAGACAGAATTTCGGGATCTGGGTGGTTTTCCCGGATCCGGTTTCTCCGGAGATAATCACAACCGGATAGTCGGCAATCGCTCGGATGATATCTGCTTTTTTTTCAATAATCGGCAGCGCCGGATCATATTTAATCTCAGGAAGTTCTCTGCGATACTTTGGAAGATGCGCTGCCTTCCGGTATTTTCGGGGAAATGTCTGTGGACGCGGTTTACAGCAAGTTGAGTTCATGATTATAGAGATAGTAGTGAGGGCGTGCGGCGTTTGTGAGATGCCGCACGGGGTTCATTCGCTGGCGCCGTTTTCTGGCGACGCGCCGGAAGTACTGCCGGTTTCTGAAACCGAGGCGGAAACTTTCTTTTTGCTGTACCGCCGCCGCCGGCGTTTCTTTTTAAGCGGAGCGGTTTCTGAAGAGGCTGTTAAAGAAGGCTCTGAAATTGTTTCTGCAGAAATATTTTCATTAGAAACAGATTCAGGTTCGGCAGAAACGGGTGCCGCAGGAGCTTCTTCGGACATCTGAATATCATCGGCGTCAGGTTCTGTATCATATGCCGAAACAGCGATGCCTCCGACAGGTCCCGGTCCAAATCCGAAAAAGGTTCCTGGAAAATAGTTTTCGGTACGTTCGAACATAAACTTGAAAGATGGCGCTTCCTTTTTATGTTCAATATGTCTGGACGTGGAAGTCGCAGAACGCTGTTTTCTTACCGGTTTCCTGTTGTTATCCGTGCTGTGGCGGCTTTTGGGGGCAGGACCGGCCTTGTCTTCCCTCAACCAGTCCTCTTCAGGCCACACGACCGGAAGTTTACGATTGAGAAGAGCTTCCAGCGGTTCCAAGTGAAAAACATAGGTTTCGCAGGCAAAAGACATGGCCTTGCCGGTTTTTCCGGCTCTGGCGGTTCGACCGATACGATGGATATAATTTTCGGGATCCTGGGGAAGGTCGTAATTGATGACATGGCTGATATCTTCGACGTGAATGCCGCGTGAGGCCACATCTGTGGCGATCAGCATTTTTATTTTCCCTTCCTTGAACTGTTCCATCAATTTAAAACGTTTCTGCTGCGGGAGATCTCCGGTAATACCTTCGGCCGGCCATCCATTACCCTTGAGCTTATGGGTAAGCCATTCCACACCGGATTTGGTATTGACGAAAATCAATATCCGCTCCCAAGTCTCTCTTTCCAGGATTCCCAGAAGCAGCGACAGCTTCTGATCGGATCCCACATGAAACAGGGATTGTTTAATACCATCCACCGCCACTTCTTCAGGAGTGACAGAAATGAATTCCGGGAGGTTCATGTATTCATAAGTCAGCTCCATCACTCGAAAAGACAGGGTCGCGGAAAACAGAAGCGTCTGCCGTTTGTCATAGCGGGGCAATTTCTGAAGGATAAAGCGCATATCCTTGGCAAAACC
The DNA here is from genome assembly GCA_001443525.1 of Desulfobacteraceae bacterium RAAP-1. Taxonomy (GTDB): domain Bacteria; phylum Desulfobacterota; class Desulfobacteria; order Desulfobacterales; family Desulfatirhabdiaceae; genus RAAP-1. The sequence goes on from LKPX01000010.1 coordinate 51,788, forward strand.
CATGTCCAGAAGGCGGTCTGCTTCATCAATGACAATAAGCTGGATTGCGTTCGTTTTGAAGATACCCTGCTTGAAAAAATCGATGATGCGTCCGGGGGTGCAGATAACGACATCCACGCCGCTTTTGAGCATGTCCGCCTGTTTCTGATAATCCACACCGCCGACTATCTGAGCGAATGTAAGACCGGTATATTTTCCGATAACGCTGGCTTCTTCAAAAGTTTGAAGCGCCAGTTCACGGGTAGGCGATACAATCAGCGCCGAAGGCCGCCCCTGAACCCTGCTTTCGTCTGTCAGCAGTCGGGTCAGTACCGTTACCAGAAAGGCGGCGGTTTTCCCGGTTCCGGTCTGGGCCTGGCCTGCCACATCTTTTCCAGATAATGACAGCGGCAGGGTTTGCGCCTGGATAGGGCTGCAATAGATGAATCCTGCGTCTGTCAAGCCTTTCAAAACGGTATCAGGCAGGTTCAACTCGTCAAAACGGGTTTGTGTGAGAAATCTGGGTTTGTCCGCCCGTATTTCAGATATTGACTCATCAAGTATGTCGGTCATTCAGTATCCTTCAATTAAAAATTGTTTATAGTCCGTCTATTGTTGATAGCTTTTCAGAGAATCTGCCCGGAATCATTTTTTCCGTTGAGTCCGGTTTAGAGCTTCCTGAAGTTTATCTCCCAGTGTACCCATTGGCAGCGGTTGACGGGATGGCGTGTATTGCTGCCAATTTCCATTTTCCGGAGTATCCATCCTCAGCGTGATGCTGCGTTCCTCCGGTTTGATGGCGTCAATGACAACGGTTAACGCCCGGCCTGGTTTTAAAGATTCTATTGAAACAGCCCGTTCGGATGATCTTATGGCGGAAATCGGCAAGATTCCAGTGATACCGGGTGACAAGGTGATGATGTGCCCCCACTTTTCTTTTTTTTGCAGAATGCCTTCCACGGATTGACCGGGTTTAAATTTTTCAGAGGCATCCATCCAGGGGTCGCCTTCCGCATCTTTAATGCTCAGGGAAATACGCCGTTTTATCAGGTCGATTTCCTTGAGCATTACATAAACTGCATCGCCTGTCGCCAAAAAATCTTCCACGCGGTTCACCCGCTTTGTATAGCTGATTTCCGAGATATGCACCAATCCCTCAATGCCTGGGGCGATTTCCACAAAAGCGCCGAAATGCGTCAGACGGTTGATTTTACCATTGACGCGGTCTCCGACATGAAACTTTTCGTGGACGCTTGTCCATGGATTATCCAGCGCCTGTTTGACGGAAAGGGATATTTTGGGATCATCGCCATCCCTGGGTTGAATGGTGGTGACCACCACTTGCAGCGTGTCATCGCTTGTCAGGACATCTTCCGGTTTTTCGATGTGCGACCAACTGATCTCAGAGATTGGCAGAAGACCTGTCAAGCCGGGAACCAGCTCGATAAAAGCACCGTAAGGCATGATTCTGGATATCTTTCCGGTACAGATTGCACCGACGGAAAGCGTTTTCAGAAAGTCCTGTTTCCGGGCATCCATAGCCTGTTTCAACAGTTCGCGTCGTGAGACTACAATATTTTTACCATTTTCCTCAAATTGAAGTATCAGAAATTCATAGGTATTGCCAATAAAAACTTCCGAATTCTCCACATAAGATACGTCTATTTGACTAATGGGGCAAAATGCGCGAATATGATGAATATCCACAAGAAACCCGCCTTTGCATTGAGCGGTTACTTTTCCGCTGACGGGGATGGCATTATGAAAAGCATCTTTGAGCATTGTGGCGTCTGCGACCCCGGAAATAGATCTGGAAAGATGAATGACATCTTCATCCGAGGAAACCACATAAAGTTCCAGCGTGTCGCCAACCCGATATGAAAATTCTCCCTGTTCATTCAGCAGCTCGGATTTTATGGCGACACCATCGGTCTGAGTTCCCGTGTCCAGAAACACGGTGTCCTTTTCTATGGAAATAATACGACCGGACAGTTTATCCCCTCGATGAATATCACGGGTGATTCTAGAACTGTAGGATTCCAGCAGCTCTGCAAAACTGGGTTCAGCGGCGGTTGTGGATGTGTCGTCTTCGGACATTGTTTCAGATCTCCTGAAAAATAAAATGGACGCATAAAATATAAGTGAACCTATCATAACGCTTTTTGGCATTATGTGCAAAAACAATCCTCAAATGAAATGATGAATGACGACAGCAATGCAAAAATTTTTGTTTTTTGCGTTGACTTGAATATTATCCTGTGTTAGTTGCAGGAAACTTTAACAACGGGAAGTTTACCATCTTCTCCTGATGACTGAGGTGCTCTTTTTCATGGATCGGGAAACCAGACGAAATATAAGGGAACTGGCATATTACAGCAGTCTGGGACTTTCAGTCGCTCTGTCCATATTTATAGGGCTTGCCGCAGGCGTTTATTTAGACGGATATTTTCAAACATCGCCATGGCTGACTCTTTTATTTCTTTGTTTGGGAATTGTTGCCGGATATCGCAATATTGCCCTGGCTATCCGAAAAAGCAGAAATTATTAGCAGATGATACCTAAAACAGAAAAGTTGGAAACGACTTTGACACAAAAACGAATTTTGACATTTATCACCTGGGCCAACTGGTTGATTTTTGCGGCCGCCAGCGTGGGGGGCTTTTTGTTGACAACGCCGGAGATGTTCCGGGGAATTCTTTTCGGTGGGTTTATTGTAACCATTAATTTCCATCTGTTGTCACGAACACTCAAAAAATCACTTGTCCCTGCTCATCTTGTTTCTCACAATGTCATCCTGGCTAAATACTATCTGAGGTTCATTCTCAGCGGGTTTATCATATTTATTCTGATATCGGGTCATTATGTTCATCCGCTAGGGCTTTTTATCGGTCTTTCCGTTGTGGTCGCCAGTATTATGCTGGCAACGCTGCGTGAGATCAAAAACATTTTTTTCAAGGAGGCAATGTAAGGTGGAACATCCCTATCTTTTTTTCGTCAAGCTCTTTGAGTTAATTGGTTTGGGGCATTTTGCGCATGCCTATCCCCATGTCATTTATTCGTGGGTTGTCATGACATTTCTGGTCATTGTCGGTATGTTAGGAACACGAAGCATCAGCATGGTGCCTTCAAAAGGGCAGAATTTTTTTGAATTGGTAATATCCGGTATCGAAGAATTCATGGTGGATGTCACCGGCGAAGAGGGGCGCTGGCTGTTGCCTCTGGCGGCTACGATTTTCATCTATATTTTTGTTTCCAACCTTATGGGATTGTTGCCTGGCTTTTATCCTCCAACGGCCAGTCTGAATACCACATTGTCCTGCGCGCTTACAGTGGTTGTTTTCACCCATATTATCGGTATCAAGTATCACGGCGTCAAATATATCAAGCATTTTTGCGGGCCGGTATGGTGGATGATTCCTATTATATTGCCCATTGAAATTATCGGTCACCTGGCCAGAATTCTTTCCCTTTCTTTCCGTCTTTTCGGAAACATGATGGGGCATGAACTGGTACTGGGAATCCTGTTTTTCCTGGCAGGCGCCTTCTTTGCGCCGCTGCCGATTATGGCGCTGGGCATTTTTGTGTCACTGGTGCAGGCATTCGTTTTCTTTCTGTTGTCTATCATGTATTTTACAGGCGCGATGGAACACGCACACTGATAAGCGTGACAAACAGATCTTAATTTCGGATATTATGCTGTTTTTGGATGTTATGGTTTGGGATAATGGAAGAAGCCCAAATGTATTCACTTTAAACAAGAGGAGATTGGAAGAATGGAAGCACAAGCATTACAGTTTTTTATCGCATGCGTCACAGCAGCAGGTTTTGGTATCGCCGTAGCAGCCTTTGGTTGCGGTATCGCTCAGGGTCTTGGTTTGAAAGCCGCGGTTGAAGGTATTGCACGGAATCCTGAATCTTCAGGTAAAGTTACCGTTACCCTGCTGATCGGTCTGGCCATGATCGAGTCTCTTTGTATTTACGCACTCGTCATCGCGCTGATTCTTATCTATGCACATCCGCAGGCAGCAGCTATTGCCAAATTGTTTGCAAAATAATTTCCGTTTCAGTTGAAGTAAATTTAAGGCCGTGTCCTTGTCAAAAGGGCATGGCCTTTTTTTTAAGGATCAATGCGGCATAAATTGTTTGTGATCCATGAATTATGATGAAGATCGGGTGCGGATTTGCTCAATCAGTCTCTCAATATCAATCGGATACTCTGTGTTGACGGAAATAGTGTGTGGCTTTTCGCTGTCTGTGATGGGTTCGTTGACTTGCAGTTGATATTCCAGAACGGTTGTGTCTGCATCTGAAATGTCGTTGCGCCGTTTTTTTATCCGGCAGCGAAGGACATCGGGCGGGGCAGTAACATCGAGGATGACACAGGGGATATGTCTGGATGACGCTATCTGTACAAATTGTTGCCGTTGGGAGCGCTTCAGACATGCGGCGTCGATAATTACAGGAAATCCTGCATCCATGATTACAGAAGCCAGCTCTGAAAGCCGATGGTAGGTCTGAATCGAAATATCATCTGTATAAATGCCGGCCTGGATATCGGATCGGGAGGCAGCGATACCAACTCCGGTAAGCCGTTTTCGTTCGACATCCGATCGGATACGGATAGCTCCCAGATGCTCTTGCAATGATCGCGTTATGGTGCTCTTTCCGGATGCGGACAGTCCATGTGTGACGATGAGAAGCGGACCGGGCGGTCGTGAACAGAATTCCGCCAGCTTCAGATACCCGAGAAAATCCGATTCCGCTTCACGCTGATCCTGAGAATCTGAAGGGCTTTGATGAGCACGGATAATATCCACCTTGGCGCGCACCAGTGCTCTGTATGTCATGTAGTAGGGCAGAATGCGGAGTCCGGCATAGTCATTGCCGGATTCTATATACACATTCAGAAACCGCCAGGCCAGGCGGGCCTGATCGCGGCGCAGTAAATCCATGATCAGGAAAGCAGCATCGCTGATGACGTCAATCCATCTCAAATACGGATTAAACTCGATACAGTCAAAGGCAACGGGGATTTCGTGAATCCAGGCGATATTGCGAAGGTGCATATCGCCATGACATTCCCGGATAAACCCTTTCGCTTTGCGCTGAACGAAAAAGGGGGCAAGAGATTTGAACGTACTCAAAAACCAGTTCTCAAGTTGCAATATAGCGTCAAGATAATCGCGGTTTGATGTATAGCTGCGGATCTGAAGGATATTTTCTTCAACCGGAGCACAGACATGATTCAAATCTCCATATGGGGTACTGGGAGCTGCAATAGCCGTTTTCTGATGAAAATCGGCCAGCCACCGGCCCATGATATCCATCTGTTCAGGATGCAGCCCATCTTTTTCCAGCACTCGGTCTAATTGAGCTTCCTGGGGGAACTGCATCATTTGAACGGCATATTCAATCGCATCGCCGCTGCCATTCCAGATCGGCGCATCCGCCGTTCCGGTAATCGGAAGCGCCGTCAGATAGATGTCGGGCGCCAGTCTTCGGTTCAGCCGAATTTCTTCCATGCAGCAATAACGTCGTTTCTCGAGCGTTGAAAAATCAAGGAATCCCAGATTTACCGGCTTTTTGATTTTATAGGCGTAAATACCTGTCAAAATAACCCATGAGGCATGGGTTTCAATAAGCTGGCATGACAGGGCAGGGTGGGGGTACACAGCCGGATTAAGTAAGGCGGTAATTAATGCAGAATGCGGGGGCAAATCCGGCTGCATCAGCGTGCCTGCCATTTAGTCCCCCATTTCGGCCATGTAGTCATCATACAGTTTTTCAAGCCCCAGCTTATGTCTGGCTTCTTCCTGACAAAGAATTTTGAAAATGTTTCGGGCGGTTTCCGTTTCAGATTGCTGGAGCATCTGGTTGTAAAGTTTCAAGGAGTTTTCTTCCCGTTTCATGGCAATCAGGAGAGTATCCCGGTACGACATCCCCGGATGCCAGATAATATCCACCATCAGATCGCTGCGTTTAAGATCACCGATCCACTTAAATCTGTAATCCTGTGTGACCAGGGTGCATTCACCCGTACAATCGAGATTCAGTAACAGGTATTCATGTTTTCGTTCTTCACCGGCAAATTCAAGCAGCATTTTTCGGGTTTCTTCTCGAGACTCGGCCTGGGCGGATGCTTCGTAAAACGCTGCAGCCTCTCTTTCTTTTTCGATGGCAAAATCAATAATAGCCTGATAGCTTTGAAAGTCCATAACCGTATCCTTTCTGGTTTTCCAGTCAAAAAGCCAGGCGATGGCAGTTTGTCTGGTGATGTTCATCTGTCAACCGGTTTTTAGTGTGCCTACGATATCCGAAAGCTTTTCGATACGATGCTGACGACAGAATGCCTCAATACCTTCCAGAATATCCAGTGTGGCTCTAGGATTAATGAAATTGGCAGTGCCCACCTGGATGGCGGAAGCTCCGGCAATGAAAAATTCCACTGCATCCGAAGCCGTCATAATGCCTCCGATGCCGATGATGGGTACCGACACGGCCTGCGCTGCCTGCCAGACCATCCGGAGCGCCACAGGCCGTATGGCCGGACCGGACAACCCGCCGGTGATATTGGCCAGTCTGGGTTTTCGGGTTTCGATATCGATGGCCATACCTGTCAATGTATTGATCAGTGACAAACAATCGGCCCCGGCATCTACCACGCTTCGGGCAATCCGGGTGATATCCGTGACATTCGGAGACAGTTTGACGATTAATGGCCGGGTTGTCTGTCGGCGAACGCCATTGACGACGTTGAACGCAGACTGCGGATCTACCCCGAAAGCAATGCCGCCGGAGGATACGTTGGGGCAGGAAATATTGACCTCGATAGCTGCAATGCCTTCGACGGTTTCGATGCGTTCGGCGAGCCGGCGGTATTCCTCGATGGTCTTTCCATAAATATTGACAATAATCGGCGTATTCAGCGTGCGCAAAAATGGCAGTTTTTCTGCAATAAATGCCGCGATTCCTACATTTTCGAGACCAATGGCATTCAACATGCCGCACGGGGTTTCCAGAATCCGGGGCGGAGGATTGCCGGCGGAGGGTTCCAGTGAGAGACCCTTGACGATGATGGCGCCAAGCCGGCTTAAATCCACCAGGTCGGCAAACTCGGCGGCGTAGCCAAATGTACCGGAAGCCGTCATGACCGGATTTTTCAAACAGAGTCCGGCGATGGAAACCTGAAGATCTGTAGATGGAACGTCACTCATTGGAATGCAAATCCTTTCCGTCTCCCGACCGTCTTGATGCGGGCTTCCAGGTTGAGCAGATAAGCGGGCTCCGGTTGAACATGATCGGTCTTGCCATCATATTCAGCGGCTTTGATGCGTGCCATCACACGGGAGATATCCCCATTTTCTTCAGATAGAAGATGCTCCACCCAGTTGCGAAATTCGTCGCAGGATGTCTGCGATCTCGATATGAAATCCACAGCATCCTGACCGGTAAATACAAACCAGTGAGCCTGGCAGACGATATCTGTATCCAGCAGGGAAAGCTTTCGAATAGATGCGAGATACTGGTCATAATCTATTAGACATTCTGAAAAGATATGACCCGTGGAATCCATGATGCCGCAAGACTCGGCGCAAAGCAGCGCTTTAATTTCAGGGATGTAATAGCTCAGGCTGTCTCGTGTATGGCCTGGGGTTTCGAGAACTTGTATCGTGCGGTCTGGAGACACGTTCAGGGTGTCGCCTTCCTTGATGACGCCATCAATTTCAAACGGCGAAAATTCGGGCAGATCTTCGGCGGCAGCGTCAATATACGGGGCTGTGTTTCTGGCCACCTGATTCAATTCATGAATCAGTGAGATGGCGTGAGGTCGCACCAGAATATCCCGAGCTCTTTCAGAAGCCATAACCTGCATGTCAGGAAAATATGCCGCCAGCGTTGATACTGATCCGCAGTGGTCAAAATGCGAGTGGGTCAGGAGACACCGTGCAGGATGACGGTTTCCCAGCACCCTGGAAATTTCTCTGGCGTAAAGATGCCCCAGAAAGGAAAATCCTGCATCAATAATGGTTGGTTGTTCACCATCGAGTAAAAACACAGGAATGGCGGGATGCCCCAGCACATAAAAACCATCAGCAATCTGTCCTGTCTGAGAAATAATCAAATGTTGCGCTCCCGGTTCGGCTATTATCGTTGTGGTCTTGAAAAGGCACGATATGTTTTTTATATCGAAGAAATCTCTGATGTCTATATCCTATAACCCATACGTGATCAAGCGGATATGTTGATGCCATCAGACGACCCATACGGTAAATTTTTTCCCTCCATATACGACCTCATGACCGACCCTGCCCATAAAAAACGCCTCCACTTTTGAAAGGCCCCTTCGCCCGACAACAATCGTGCCGAAGCCGCCGTCTTCTGCTTCCTTGACAATAGCCTCGGACCGGCTGGAAACTCCGGAAATGATCTTTTCAGATATTTTGCCGGATTCAAATCCGGATGTTATCAGCCTGCTTTTTACATCCTGAAACAGCCGCGCCACTTTTAATTTAAAAGTTTCAAGACAGGTATCCGACATATTCAGTTCAGGAATTTCCGGGGTGCAAACTTCAGAAAGATCAAAATGGATAGCTCCCAGGCCTGGGATTGCATGAAATATACAGATCTCATATCCATGACCGCCTAATAGTGAGGCAACAAATTCAACCGCTTTCGTCGAAGCTGATGAGGCGTCCACGGCCAATAATATTTTCTTGACGGCAGGTGCCTGTCCCACAATCAGAATCGGTATAAAAGTTAACGCCTGTAACAGCTTGACGGCAACACTGCCCAGTATGATATTTTGCACCGCACCCAATCCCCGTCTTCTTAAAATAACGGCGGTGTAACCTTTTCCTGCCTCGTCGATGATATCGCGGGCAACTCCTTTTTCCAGATGGTGCAGTTTGATTTCAATGGATTGTTCCGAAAAACCACCTGAAATCAAAATGTTTTTCGCCTGTTCCAGACAGGTGCGGATTTTTCCCTTTTCCTGCGTTTCCCGGTTTTTCAATTGGTCTGTGATGTTGATGCAAGTGGGTTCCTGCGCCAATTCCCGATATTCTTCCGGTATGCTGTTGAAAACATGAAACAGCACAATCCGCGTATCTTTATCAATGGGCATAAAATCTTTTATATAGTTAACCGTTTGCAAGGTCCGTTCGGAACCATCAACCAATATCAGAAACTTTTTTTGTATTGTCATACATCCTCCACTTCGATTCGATCGGCAAAACTGCTTCCTGTGCGCACTATGTCATCTCAGTCAGTTTACATTAGAATGAATGGGGCGCATCGTGCTGGAAAAACTATTTATTGCTTCCGCCGCCCAGCACCGCATACAGCTTGACTTCATTGGCGATTTTGGCCAGTTGAAGTGAAACGAGCCCCTGTCTGGCCGCATACAGATTCCGCTGGGCGTCCAGGACGCTCAGATAGCTGTCGATGCCTTTCAGATAGCGCTCCTGCGAGCGGCGGTAAATAATATCCACGGCATTCACCAGGGATTGCTGCGCCGAAAGCTGGTCTTTCACCGTGCCGTTGACGGCCAGTGCATCGGCCACTTCCCTGAAAGCCGTTTGAATGGATTTTTCATAGCGGTTCAGCGCGATTTTCTTTTCGACGTTGGCCGCGTCATAGGCGGACCAGAGCCTGGGATCGAAGATCGGGGTGGATATCTGCGGCGCGAATGTCCAGGCTCCGGAGCCGGAGCCGAAAAGCCCTCCCAGGCCGCTGCTGGCGGTTCCGGCGGTCGTGGTTAAAACGATGCTGGGAAAAAGCGCCGCCCGTGCGGCCCCGATATTGGCGTTGGCGGCCTTGAGCTGATGTTCCGCCGCAAGGATATCGGGACGGTTCAGCAGCACATCGGAAGAAAGTCCGGGAGTGATGATCTGTGGTTCCGGAACATCCGACAGACAAACCGACCGTATATCCGGCGGCGCCGGCGACCCCAGCAGCAGGTTCAGCGCATTCTCATCCAGAGCGATCTGCTGGGTATATCGGGCGATGTCGCCTCGGGCCGTATCCACCTGGGTCTGAACGCGCTTGACATCCACTTCGGTGGCAAGCCCTGTCTGAAAGCGGTGGTTGACGATGCGATACATGCCCTCCTGGGTTTGCAGCGTGGTAGTGGCGATGTTCAGGTTCTCCCGGTCAGCGGCCAAATTGAGATAGGCGCCGGCAACAGAGGCAATCAGGAGAATCTGCGTACTGCGTCTGGCCTCGTCTGTCGCCAGGTACGTTTCAAGAGCGCTTTCCGTCAGGCTTCGGATCCGGCCAAAAAAATCCAGCTCCCATGCAGCCATCCCAAGATTGGCGCTGTATTGTTCCTGGATGACGGCTTTACCCGATGAGGACAGGTCGGCGGGAATCCGCTGACTGCTCATGGCGCCGGACGCATTGAAGGATGGAAGCAGGCTGGCTTTCTGGATGCCGTACAACGCCGAAGCCTTTTCGACGTTCAGCAGTGCCAGCCGCATGTCCCGGTTCTGGTCGAGTGCGGTGTGAATGAGCCGCTGCAGCCGGGCATCGGTGAAAAAAGCTTCCCACCGCAAATTCTGTGCGGAAGGCGCCCCGATGTCCGCTGTATCCGGACGATAGGCGTCGCCTTTCGGCCATTGCCCGGGGACCGGAGCTGCCGGCTGCGAGTATTTGGGGATAAAAGAGCAGCCTCCCAGCCATATCAGCGCTGTCAATGAAAATACAATGAGCTTTTTCATGTTATCTCGCCTCCGGCGGTGTGGCGGCAACCAATGCATGGCCCGTGAGTTTTCGATATTGTTGCTTCTTGAACATTCTGGACACCAGAACGAAGAACAGCGGAATGAAGATCAGATCGATGAAGGTGGCGGAGAGCATACCGCCGCAAACCGCGGTGCCGATGGCGTTCATCGCGCCGGCCCCGGCGCCTGAAGCAATGGCCAGCGGCAGCACGCCGAAGAAGAAGGCCAGGGACGTCATGATGACCGGCCGGAACCGTGTTTTGACAGCGCCAAGGGTTGCATCGATCAGCCCGTCGCCATGCTCCAGCCGTTCCTTGATGAACTGAATGATCAGAATGGCGTTTTTGGTTGAAAGTCCCAGGGTGGTGAGAAATCCGATCTGGAAATAAACGTCGTTGGGAAATCCTCTCAACGAGGTGGCCACAATCGCTCCCAGCACTCCCAGCGGTAGCATCAGCAGGTTCACGAATGGAATTGTCCAGCTCTCGTACAGGGCGGCGACGCAGAGGAAAATGACGAAAATGGAAAAAGCGTACAGAATGGGGCCCTGAGCCGTCGCCATTCGCTCCTGATAGGACAGCCCGTTCCAGTCGAAACCAAAGCCCTGGGGAAGCTTCGCCGCGATTTCCTCCATGGCGGTCATGGCTTCGCCAGTGCTGCGGCCCGGCGCCGGTTCACCCCAGATGTTGATGGATGGAAAAGCGTTGTATCGCTCCAGTTTGGGAGACCCTGAAGTCCACCTGCATGAGGCGAACGAAGAAAACGGAACCATTTTGCCCACACTGTTGCGGACGTAGAGCTTCTTCAGATCGTTAGGCAGCATGCGGTAGGGGGCGTCCGCCTGGACATACACGTTTTTGACCCGGCCAGCCTGGATAAAGTTGTTGATAAAATCGCTGCCGAAGGCCGATGAGATGGTGTCGTGAATGGATGCGATGGAAACCCCCAGGGCGCCGGCCTTTTCCCAATCGATATCAACACGGTATTCAGGCACATCTTCCATGCCATTGGGCCGAACCCTGACCAGCCGTGGATCCTTGGCGGCCATTCCCAGAAGCTGGTTTCTGGCCATCATGAGCTTTTCATGGCCCATGCCGCCACGGTCCAGCAGCTCGAAATCGAATCCGGTGGCCTGTCCCAGTTCGATGACCGGAGGCGGCGGGAAGGCGAATACCATGGCGCCTTTGATCTGTGAGAAGGCCATCATCGCTCTGCCGGCGATGGCCTTGACCTTTTGATCCGGCCGCTGACGCAGTTTCCAGTCCTTGAGTTTGGCAAAACCCAGCGCCATATTCTGCCCCTGGCCGCCGAAACTAATACCGGCCACCGACAGAAAGTTTTCCACAGTGTCTTTCTCATTGCTCAGAAAATAATCCTGCACCTGATGCAGGACGGCCTGTGTCTGTTCCAGAGTGGAACCTGACGGCAGCATGGCCTGGGTCAGCAGTATGCCCTGGTCTTCATCCGGAATATAAGAGGTGGGCATGCGATGAAACAAAAACCCCACCGCCGTGACGAGCAGCACATAAATCACCGCATACCGTATGATTTTGGAAAAAGACCGTCCGACAATGCCCACATAGACGCCCCGAATCCGGTAAAACGTCCGGTCAAACCACCTGAAAAACGGGCGCAGGAAAAAAACGGCGTTATCCGCCGGTTCATGTCCGGCGGGGATGGGCTTCAGGAGCGATGCGCACAGCACTGGTGTTAAAATCAGGGCGACAAGCACCGACAGCATCATGGAAGCGATGATCGTTATGGAAAACTGGCGATAGAGAACCCCGGTGGATCCCTGAAAGAAGGCCATGGGGCCGAAGACCGCCGAGAGCACCAGCCCGATGCCGATCAGCGCGCTGGTGATTTCGCCCATGGATTTGGCCGTGGCCTCACGAGGCGAAAGCCCTTCTTCGGACATGATCCGCTCCACGTTTTCCACCACCACGATGGCGTCATCCACCAGAAGGCCGATGGCCAGCACCATGGCGAACATGGTCAGCATGTTGATGGAAAAGCCGAAAAGCCCCAAAGCGGCGAAGGTTCCAAGCAGCACCACCGGTACGGCGATGGTGGGGATCAACGTCGCCCGGATGTTGCCCATGAAAAGATACATGATCACGAACACCAGAATGATCGCTTCAAAAAGTGTCTTGGCCACTTCCTCGATGGCCACCTTGGTGAATGGGGTGGTGTCGTAGGGATACACCACCTTCATGCCGGGAGGAAAGTAGCGGCTCATCTCTGCAAGTTTCTGCTTGATGTTATTGGCGGTTTCAAGGGCGTTGGCCCCGGCGGCCTGACGGATAGCCATGGCGGCTGAAGGTTTGCCGTTGAAATAGGCCACGATGTCGCTGCGGTCGGTTCCCAGCTCCGTGCGGCCGATATCCTTGATGCGCACCACGGAACCGTCCGGATTGGTGCGGATGGGAATGGCGGCGAACTGCGCCGGCGTCTGAAGCAGATGCTGCACCACGATGGCGGCGTTCAGGCGCTGACCTTCCACGGCCGGCGTTCCGCCGAACTGGCCGGCGGAAACCTCGACGTTGTAGGCTTTGAGCGCCAGAATGACATCATCCATCGTCAGGTGATAACTGGTCAGTTTGTCGGGGTTGACCCAGACCCGCATGGCGTATTGGGTGCCGAAGTTCTCCACTTCACCGACGCCGCGCACCCGGGACAGCACTTTTTCCAGATTCGACTGGGCGTAATCGCGCAGATCGTCGCCGCTCATGCTGCCGTCTTCCGAGATCAACCCGACAATGATCAGATAGTTTCGGGTGGATTTGCTGACCTTGACACCGGAGCGCTGCACCACATCGGGAAGGCTGGCCATGGCGAGTTGCAGCTTGTTCTGCACCTTGGACCAGGCGATATCCGGATCCGTCCCCGGGGCGAAAGTCATCTCGACGCGGGCTGCGCCGGATGAAGAACTGGTGCCGGAGAGATAGAGCATATCGTCCAGACCGGTCATCTTCTGCTCGATGATCTGGGTTACAGTATTTTCCACCGTCTCCGCCGAAGCGCCGGGGAAAAAAGCATCAATGGCAATGGCCGGCGGGGCGATGGGCGGATATTGAGCAATGGGCATTTTGTAAATGGCCAGCCCACCGGCCGTCATGATGATGATCGCAATCACCCAGGCAAAAACCGGGCGAGCGAGAAAGAATTTCGAAAGCATCAGGCGCCTCCTTTATTTCGCTTTTGAGATGAGGCGTCTGAGGCTGGTGCAGGTTCAGCAGCAGATTGCGATTCTTTAAAGGGCGCGGCTTTCACCGTCATACCGGGTCGTAACATCATCTGCCCTTCAACGATCACTGAATCCCCGGGGGCAAGGCCGGCCGATACCAGCCATTTGTCGCCGATGGCCCGATCAAGGGTGAGAGGGCGAAAAGCAACCTTACTTTCAGCATCTACGATCAGCACATAAGGATTCCCCTTGGTATCGCGGGAAACCCCCTGCTGCGGAATCAGAATCGCATGTTCATTGATGCCTTCCTTGATTACCGTCTGGACGAACATGCCCGGCAGAAGAATGTGTTCCGGATTGGGAAAAACAATCCGCAGGGTAACAGATCCGGTGGTGGGGTCCACGGTGACATCACTGAACTGCAAGGTGCCTTCCAGGTGGTAGGGAATGCCGTCTTCCTGGATGAGCCTGACCTTATCCGAGCCTGCCCCGTTCGTTTTGAGACGACCGTCTTTCAGGCGGCGCTTCAAACGTAGCAGATCGGTGGTGGATTGAGGCACATCCACATAAATGGGGTCCAATTGCTGGATGGTGGTGAGCGCTACGGGCTGATAAGCCGTCACGATAGCACCGTCCGTGACGTTGGATATACCGATACGTCCCGAGATCGGCGCTTTGACCGCCGTATATCCCAGATTGATTTGAGCGGTGGCCACGGTCGCTTTCCAGTATGCGACTTCAGCCTCGGCCTGTTTCAGGGATGCGGATGCATCATCGTAATCCTGCCGGCTGACGGAGTTGTCGGACAAGAGGTCACGATAGCGCTCTACCCTTAACTGAATGGAGGGCACGTTGGCCTCGGCCTTTCCGAGAGCTGCCTTGGCGTTGTCTAAAGCAGCCTGAAAGGGAGCCGGATCGATTTGATAGAGTACCTGATTAGCTTTGACATCTCCACCTTCAGTAAACAGTCGTTTCAAGATGAGGCCGTTGACCTGAGGGCGGATTTCCGCAATACGATAGGGAGAGGTGCGACCAGGCAGTTTCGTAGTCAGCGCGACTTTCTGAGGCGTTACAGATATTACGCCCACTTCCCGAACAGGGGCAATCGCTTGAACCGGTTTTTTGTCACAACCTGTCAGTCCATGACAAGCCAGCAATAAAAAGAGAATCATCCATCCTGCGGGTGGGTTACAAACGATGTTACGAAAACGCATCGACAATTCCTCCACTTGGTTACGGTCAAGAGCTACTGAGTCTATTGTTTTTTCAGAAAGTTAGGGATTAACCAGTGCTTTGAAAAGAATATTTAAAATCGTATCCGGATTTTCCGGATACACATGTTTTTCGGGATTTTCGAGCCAGAGAAACAAGAACGTACTGCACAGATTGTCAAGCGCAACGGCCAGAATATACGGTTCGGCGATGGGATGAAACCGTCCGGCGCGAATTCCGGACTCAAATATTTCGGCAAGCTGGTGCAGAAATCGTTCTATGCGGTTTCGTATCACCTGGTCGAGCCCGGCCAGAAGATTGAAACTGGCCCCGCGTGTTTCTGCGAAATAAAGACGGATGGTGGCGGCGTTGTTCTGAAACACTTCTCCTTTTGTCTGAACATACCGGCGCAATTTCATGATTTCGTCGCCAGGGGATTCAATGGCTTTAAAAAGCGCAGCATCAAAGCGGTCGGATTGCTCCAGAAGCAGAGCTTTGTACAGCTCTTCCTTGTTGCTGAAGAATTTATACAGTGTTCCGATGGCAAATTCAGCTTTTGCGGCAATTTCGTGCATGGATACACTGTGGTATCCCTTTTCCGAAAACAAATTCAATGCAACAGCCATTATCTCCTGGCGCTGCCGGAGTTTCTCTCTTTCACGTCGTGTGGATTCTTTGCTCATCTCCATTCCTAATGATGACGGGTTCGTAAAAAGTCCGCAGCTGCATTGTGCCGCATCCTTCGTCATTGCAGCGTACGACAAGTACGCTTCATTCCTTGCGGATTTGCACGCCTTGCCTGCGAACATTTTACGGAGTCGTCCGAAAATCGACTTTTTACGAAGGCATCAATGACAAAAGCGATTCAAATATTTTGTGAATATAACGTCACTTTATAGAATATAACGTCATTTTTGTCAAGGATATACTTTAAGCGGGTACAATTTGCGTTTTTTTTACCCCAACATCAGCTATTGCCCGGCGGGGGAGGATGTTTATGGAAAACGTAGTTTGTGACTGTTCAGAGTATAGTCAGGAGCCGGGCGGTGCTTGTCGAGGGGAATTTTTAGGGATCCCCCCGACAAGCACCGCCTTCATCGATTCACTACAAACGGCCGGGTGGTACACTTTTATTTTCCCCAAAATGGTACAGAAAAAAATCCCATTGACAGCAAGAGATAGCGGTGATGGTCATATACGCTATTTCTCACCGGCGGGGTATCAGCGACGACATGGTATGAAGGATAAAGCGGAAACTGGAGAAGCCCTCGATGCCCGTCGAAGAAACCTCGATGGGGAGTTTCGGCCTATAACCTTGATGGGGAAGTGGCTGGAATGGCGTCAGGGTGGCGGATCGGGTTGTAGTACTGTTGA
>LKPX01000090.1 GCA_001443525.1 Desulfobacteraceae bacterium RAAP-1
ACCTTAATGGCAAGGGCTGGCAGTAACTTCTATCAGGAGGTTTAAAACTTTATAAAATAATTCAAGTTGTTATTAAGCATGTAAAAATGCTGATACTGCCCCTCGCTCTGAAAAAAGTGCATCTCATCAAAGTTTTTCTTAAAACCCCTTCTCAAAAAAAAGATATTTCCTTACATAAAGTGATCGGGCTCGTCCAACCAAACGGATAAGATTGTGGTTCGCTCCGCTCTCACAATCTATCCTTATTCGTTATTCGTTAGCCGTTTTTTTATTGACGTGCGACAAATACAAGAAACTCTTTTACTTTATTCTTTGCCTCTATAAATGCTTCAACTCTGTCTGCATTGGAGAATTCAACCCGAATCTCATATTTACGAAAGTCACCAGAACCTTCGTATACTGAATGACCTTCCAGAAAACGAACGGCATCTTCAACAGAGGCAAATTCATTAACACGACCATATAAAGGAATAACAATAACACGCGTGACATACCGACCAAGTCTTTTTTTTAAAGCCTCAAAGAAGGAGTCTATTGCTTCTTGGTTGCTTCTGACAAGATGATTACAAATTCTTTTCATGGCAGCTTTTGAAGTATGCTCAATTTTATCTGTTGTCTCTCGAAATAAGTGATCAGGCGTCTGTTCATCAAATGCAATGTCAATATTTTCTGATTTAAAGGCTGCAACAAGTGTTTCATATGGGAAATAGAGTACGTTAAAACCCAGGGAGCGGAGTTGTTCTAAAGAACCTTCTGTAAAGACACCGGCAAGAACAGTTCCAAGAAAAGGATTATTCCATTTGTACTTCTCTGCCAGAGGAAGAATAGCACCTTGAATTTCTTGGGCTTTATTTCTTGAATGTTTTGTATATCGACGCCATGCAGTTTCAATAAATGCTAACGGACTACCGATACTCTGGTCAGTACCATTTCGTTCAATCACAAAATCAAGGTCGTGGACATTTCCATATTGATCCTCCCACGTTACTTTCTTACCTTTTCTTGCGGGTCTATTCTTTTTCTGATGATCAAGGTACAGGCCTTGATTGTCACAAAAGGTTTCAAGTTGTGGGCGCACAACCGTTTCAAGTAACTCACCAATAATCTGTCCAAATCTATGCGCCGGTGATTCTGCCATATATTACCCCTCAATCCAAAGCAACCCTTCCTTTAAGGGGACGCGATGCTTTCTGTTTTTCCATTTAATGTTTCTATCACGTAGCTTTTCAAACCTATGATCTGTGAACCCTGCCGCCATTGCAAGTTCAGCAATCCACCTCTCAATAGGACAATAAACACCGTATGGTGCAGAATCACCAATGACCCAGCACATACGAGCCCCTGGTTTACAGACAATTCTCAGTTGCTGAAGAACAAGGCTTATATCCCGGCAATAGGCGGCAACCATAGTGTGATAATGTTTTTTACCACCATGACTCTCACGCACATCCGCCAACTCATGAACAACATTTCCAAGTTCGGTTCGGATTGCGGCAACGCTATCAGATGCCAGAAGGTCTTCAAGTACAAAGCGCTCTCTTGATGAATGTTGGGATGACGAGACGATAAGATGCCGCCTCACGGCGTCATGAATGTCACTCCAGCCGTTAACGTCACCCCAAAAAGTCATTTCAAAGCGTAATGCATCTGCGTAATCATAATTGTTCGCATAGGGTGGTGAAGTAATAACGGCCTCTACATTATATTTATTTTCAGAAGCAAACGTTCTTGCATCACCAGCAACTACGTTTGCATATGATTGTTTTGATTGTGCTTGCATCCACCGTAAATCAGCCTTAATAATTCCAATCTGTTGCTGAAAAGCAAACAAAGGTTCAATGACACGTTTTTTTGTCTTATTGGGAAGTATATATTGCCATTGCGCTGTTCCAGCGGTTGAAGTTGACCGAAGGATTGCTGTTAAAGCCAACCACACCAGCTCTGATTCTGGTGATTTATCCTGCAATGACACCCATGCAGATTTTAATGCATGGAGTGATGCGAGAGCCTCTTGTTCATAGCTTCGCATAATTAACGGAGGGTATTCAATTTTTATTGGATTTTGCTTTTTTGCTTCTGTTAAAACGGATTCCGCGAATGCAGAGAAACGCTCAGGTGATGTATTCCAAAGTAATTTTGCCTTAAGTATTCTTGCTACCACAGGGTGTGCCTCTATACCAAGGCTAGGGATACCCATCGTGTCGCAAACAACAGATACGGTACCTGAACCAGCGAATGGATCAAGGACAAGATGATCTTGCTTTATTTTCCATTCCGCTAATACTTGTTCAACCCATTGGGCTGAAAAACCTGCTGAATACCGAAACCAGCGATGGATAGGCAGAGCTAAGTTATCGACAAAAGAGCCAGATCGCGATACTTCGATTTTGGACCTGACCGCGACAATATCTTCAAATAATGGTAAATTTGTTTGTGTTTGCATGAATTTCTCATATCATATTCAAGCCATCTGTTCATGTATTCTTTTCGGCCAACGCGGAACTTAGCGGCGGGCGCCTACGGCCTTTGGTCTAAGCCGCAAGTTGGCCACGCCCGTCCGCTACAGTGCTTCGTTAGAAGATTCGGCAGCCACTACCGATTCAAAATATCAATTTTTGCCTCTAATGACGCCTTGACCTCTTTAAGATGAAAGGCGGTAGTAGGGCCACCATGAAAGGTGCGAGAGACCTCATAGAAGCCATTGATATCAACCGTAACGATACCTGTTCCACCAGTCGAGTACTTGAGAACATGGTCATCGCTGAAATGAAAAGTAAGCGTTACAAGGCTATTCTCTTTATTTGGCAGCGGCAGTGGCATTCCGCTGAATTCACCAGATGCTATGAGCTCCAGGTTGAGCCCTTTTCTTTCAGCCAATTCCCATTGTTCTTTAATGCTGACGCTGGCATCAATATGTGTGTCGAGAAATACAATTTTACGGTCATTAGCCTCCAGAAAAGAGATGATCGAGTGATTGTTTGGATATGTAATGTAAATTGGCTCGCGAAACGTTGAGACTTTGGCGACTCTCGTCTCGGAAGGGTTCCACGAGATACCTCCAAGCGGAGTAGAGACTCCTGTAATACGTCGGAAAATTTTGCGAAGTCGCTCGATCATAAGGTTCTCTCCTGAGGCACTTCTAACATTGTTGATAGATGGAAAACTTTCCACCTATCACTCATATATAACGGAAAATTTTCCATCTATGCGAATATTGAGACTGCAAACATGGAAAATTTCAGCTTGTCTTTTCCATGTTTGCAGAGCCATATTCAATAACATGGAAAATGAAGCCCAATTTGAGCTCAGTCACAAAACCAATAAACATCATGATAATCTGAATAGGATAGCCAATTGGGCATGATTCAGGCGGCCCGTACCTTGGGCGCCTGAACCATGCCTGCTCAGACCTGCTGAACGGCTTTGATTGATTTGATACTCTGAACCGGTTTGTACACGGCTGTCTCAACGCCGTCGCCGCGCCCGTTGTTCGAACGGTTATGCGCCTGTCACAAACGGATTGAAACGTTTTTCTTTGCCGATGGTGGTTTCAGGACCATGCCCTGTATAAACCACCACGTTGTCATCGAGCGGATAGAGTTTATTACGGATGCTGGAAATCAGGGTATCATAGTCGCCGCCGGGGAAATCGGTGCGTCCGATAGAACCGGCGAAAAGCGTATCGCCCACAAAAACACATCCATCGGTCAGGAGCGAAATGCCGCCGGGCGTATGCCCCGGAGTGTGCAGAACCTTCATCACGATGGCGCCGACCTGTATCGTATCCCCATCTTGAACCGTCTGATCCGGCGGCGGCGAGTTTTCGGAGGACATCCCGAACATGGCGGCTGTCGTCGAAAGCGAATCCAACATGAATCTGTCCAGCTCATGAATCACCAGAATCGCGCCAGTAGCCTCTTTCAACTTCCGGTTGGCGCCGGCATGATCGAAATGGCCGTGTGTATTAATGATATACGAAACGGTCAGTTTTTCATCCGCCAGTTTCTTCAGAATCCGGCCGGCGTCCGCTCCGGGATCAATAACGGCTGCCTGCCGCGTGGTTTCACAGCCCACAATAAAACAATTCGCCATGATGGGTCCAACGCTCAGTGCGTGAAGAATCAATGGAGCCTCCTTTGCTGATATCACCGGCTTTTCAGAATAGCGGGCTTTGGAAAGTCTTTAAACATTTTCTGTGAATTGCATATTTCTTCATCGGAAAGCTCGAAATTCTGAAGCTTACCCGTGAAATATTTCTCATACGCCCCAAAATCAAGCAGACCATGGCCGCTCCACGTGAACAGAATCACCTTTTCCTTGCCCTCTTCCTTGGCCTTCAACGCTTCCTCCACCACACAAGCCAGTGCATGGGTGGTTTCAGGCGCCGGGATAATACCCTCGGTTCTGGCAAAAGCGATACCCGCTTCATAAGCCTCGATCTGCTGGACGGATCGCGGGGTGATCAGCCCTTCCACCGCCAGTTGGCTGACCGTCGGGGCCATGCCGTGATACCGGAGTCCGCCGGCATGAAACGGCGGCGGTACAAATGCGTGCCCCAGGCTGTGCATGGCCAGAAGCGGGGTATAGCGCGCTGTATCGCCATGATCATACACAAACGGCGCACGGGTCAGGGTCGGGCAGGCAGCCGGCTCCACCGGATAGATATCAATCTGCCTGCCGTTCATTTTGTCCACCATAAACGGGAAAGCCAGACCGGCGAAATTGCTGCCGCCTCCGGCGCAGCCGATGATGACATCCGGGTACTCCCCGATTTTCTCAAGCTGCTTCCGTGCTTCCAGTCCGATCACCGTCTGATGCAGCATGACATGGTTCAGAACGCTTCCCAGCGAGTATCGGGTCTTGCCGGTCGTATCACTGACAGCCGCCTCAACCGCTTCACTGATGGCAATGCCCAGACTGCCCGGTGTTTCCGGATCTCTTTCCAGGGCGTCACGTCCGGCCCTGGTTTCCATGCTGGGGCTGGCAACGCATTTACCGCCCCAGGCTTCCATCATGGCTTTCCGGTAAGGTTTCTGGTCGAAACTGACCCGCACCATGAATACCTTGCATTCCATGCCAAACTGGGAGCAGGCAAAAGACAGGGCGCTTCCCCACTGACCGGCGCCGGTTTCCGTGGTCATTTTTTTGATGCCGAATACCTTGTTGTAATACACCTGAGGCACAGCGGTATTGGGTTTGTGGCTTCCAGGAGGGCTGACGCTTTCATTTTTGAAATAGATGCGAGCCGGCGTCCCCAGGGCTTTTTCCATGGAAGTTGCCCGGACCAGCGGCGACGGCCGCCAGATGCGATACACATCCAGAACCGCTTCAGGAATATCAATCCATCTTTCGGTACTGACTTCCTGCTCAATCAGGTTCATGGGAAACACCGGCGCCAGGTCTTCCGGCCCGATAGGCTTCCCGTTTGGCCCCAGCGGCGGATTCAGCTTGATATCCGCCAGAATGTTGTACCACTGACGCGGCATCTCGTCTTCCGACAAAAATATTTTCTTCATTCAAAACTCCTGTTAAACACTTATCTGAATTTTCTACGAAGGCATAACTGATGTTCTCTTAAAAAGACGAATTTCGGACGACTTCGTAAAATGTTCGCAGGCAAGGCCCGCAAATCCTGAGGAATGAAGCGTACTATGGTACGCTGCAATGACGAAGGATGCAGCGCAACGCAGCATGCGGACTTTTTACGAAGTCGTCATGGCCTATCGAATCACCGTTCTTCTGCGCGGCTTTGATTTCGGCGGCGGTTCAGAAATCGCCGCGTTCCGCTCAGATACTTCCTCAGCCGGCAGGGTTTCAGTATCGATCACGATCAGCGGATGTTCTGACGGACTTCTCACATCTTCGGGAGTTGAGACGAGGGGCTCAATATCGGGTGCTTCCGGAATACGCCTGCAGTTTTCACCGACCGCGATGGAAAGAGATTCTGTTTCCATCGCCATGCGGATACTATCCAGAATGCCGTTTACAAAAGCACCGGATTCGTCCGTTCCAAACTTTTTCCCCAAATCCACTGCTTCGTTAATAGATACCTTGACAGGTATATCCCGACAGATCAGCATTTCAAACACCGCTATCCGCATGATGTTGCGATCCACACCAGACATCCGGCTGACCTTCCAGTTGTCGGAAAACCGCTCGATGAGAGCATCAATCTCATGTCTGCCGCAGGCCACCCCTCGAACGAGTTGATAAAAAAAAGGACGTACATCCTCCTGAGATGGTGAAATAAAATTTTCACTGAAGAGCATTAAATTCTCTTCAGTGAATTTCTGATTCATATCCATAAAAAAAAGTGACTGAACAGCCAACTCACGTGATTTTCGACGATTACCCATAAAAATTCTATACCCGGTCTATGTCTTCCATTAAGTTGGCCATCTCAATCGCGGATATCGCTGCGTTCCAGCCCTTGTTTCCGGCTTTCGTTCCGGCGCGTTCAATTGCCTGCTCAATGGTATCCGTTGTGACGATACCAAAAATCACAGGAATACCCTGCTCCAGACTGACGGCGGCAATGCCTTTGCTGACCTCAGCGCAGACATAGTCAAAATGCGGAGTGGCCCCGCGGATAACCGCACCCAGACAGATCACGGCGTGGTATTTGCCTTTTTTAGCCATTTTGCTGGCGAGCAGCGGAATTTCAAAAGCACCCGGCACCTTGACGATATCGATATCCTGATCCGAGGCTCCGGAACGGAGCAGGGCATCCAGGGCCCCACCGACCAGTCTGTCGGTGATGAAATCATTGAACCGGCTGACCACAATGGCGAATTTCTTTCCTTCTGCAATCAGTTTGGCTTCTATTGTATTGGGCATATGCCTGCCTCCATTTCAAATCAAGGGGTTTTATCGATGTGGAGCATATGCCCCATTTTATATTTCTTGCATTCCAGATAGCACCGGTTGAACTCATTAGGCTCAATTTCAATGGGAATCTGTTCGACGATGCTCAGCCCGTAACCCTCCAGACCGATCATTTTTTTCGGATTATTGGTCAGAAGTCTCATTTTCTTTACGCCCAGATCGGCCAGCACCTGAGCTCCGATGCCATAATTGCGCATGTCCGGTTTAAATCCCAGTTCGATATTGGCTTCCACCGTATCCAGACCCTGATCCTGAAGGACATAGGCTTTCAGTTTGTTGACGAGACCAATCCCCCGGCCTTCCTGCCGGATATAGAGCACGATGCCCGTTCCTTCCTTGTCAATGATTTCCATGGCCCGATGCAGTTGATCGCCACAGTCACAGCGCAGGGAACCGAAAACATCGCCGGTCAGACATTCTGAATGTACTCTTACCAGAATCGGCTTTGAGGAGTCGATATCTCCCTTGACCAACGCGACGTGCAGCAGATCATCCGTGTCGTTTTCATAGACGATGACTTTGAATTCACCGGCATAGGATGTCGGAATAACGGTTTCAACGGCCCTGTGAACAAAAGATTCCGTCTGCATCCGGTATTCGACAAGATCCGCGATGGTGCAGATGCCGATACCGTGTTCCTCGCTGAATTTCTCGAGCGCCGGCATCCTGGCCATGGTGCCATCCTCGTTCATGATTTCACAAATCACGCCGGCAGGTTTTAGTCCGGCCAGCCTGGCCAGATCGACGGAACCTTCTGTTTGACCGGTGCGTACCATCACCCCGCCATTTCTGGCTCTCAGCGGAAAGACATGTCCTGGTTTTACCAGATCACCGGGCTTGGCGCCATCGGCAATGGCGGTAAGAATAGTCGTTGCCCGATCAGCTGCGGAAATACCCGTGGTGACCCCGCAGCGGGCTTCAATGGATACGGTGAATCCCGTGTTGAAAGGCGAGGTGTTATCCTTCACCATCATGGGAAGATTGAGGCTGTCCAGCTTCTCACCGGTCATGGACAGACAGATGAGCCCTCGGCCGTATCTGGCCATAAAATTAATGATTTCGGGAGTTACTTTTTCGGCTGCGATGGTAAGATCGCCTTCGTTTTCCCGGTCTTCATCATCCGCCAGAATCACCATCTTTCCGGCCTTGATGTCTTCAATCGCCTGTTCTATGGATATCAATGACATTGTCCTGAATGTGTCTCCTTAATAAAGCTCATATGAGCCGTTATGACCATTGCCAGTTGTAACGGCTTCGTAACCATCCAATGGCGGACGATTTTTCACGAGGTCGTCAATCTTTTCTTGTAAATCTGCTATCTGTAAGTCTGCCAGTTGAAGTGGCGTCATAAAAATCCGGATTTCGCCAAAAAATTCATATCCAGCCCGGAATTTTTTTGTTTCTCTTTTCCCTCAACTCCATGACGGGGCAGCAAAAAATGTTCGACATACTTGCCGATCATATCGGTTTCGATGTTCACCAGGTCGCCGGCCTTTTTAATGCTGACAGTGGTCACGCTGGCGGTATGGGGAATGATACTGACTTTGAACCGTCCGGCGGAACACTGGTTGATGGTCAGACTGATACCATCTATGGCCACTGAACCCTTGGGAATCATATGGCGGGAAAGAACCTCGGAAACCCGGAAGGATACAATGATGGCGTTACCGGACGTCTGTTTCTGCTCGATCACGCCGGCACCGTCGATATGTCCTGAAACCAGATGGCCGTCCAAGCGGTCTGAAAGCCGAAGCGCCCGTTCCAGATTGACCCTGTCGCCGATTCTGGCGTTTTTGAATGTCGTTTTGTCGAGGGTTTCCGGAGATACATCTGCGGTGAAGCGCCTTCCGGAAATTTCCACTGCCGTAAGACAAGCGCCGTTGACCGCAATGCTGTCGCCAATTCGAAGTTGAGCGAGATCAAACTCCGCCGCCACAGTCAGACGGATGCCGCCTTCAGAAGGCCGTACAGCCGTCAGTGTTCCCATCCCCTCGATAATACCAGTAAACATGATTTGCCTCTAATTCCAGCCGGACACCTTTGTCAGCTTGAATGCCTGCTGGAATATAA
Organism: Desulfobacteraceae bacterium RAAP-1; assembly: GCA_001443525.1. Classification (GTDB taxonomy): domain Bacteria; phylum Desulfobacterota; class Desulfobacteria; order Desulfobacterales; family Desulfatirhabdiaceae; genus RAAP-1. The sequence goes on from LKPX01000090.1 coordinate 8,956, forward strand.
CGAGTTAACTACATGACGGCTTCGTAAAACGGTCATGAATTTTGCTTCTCTTTCGCATCCTGTTCGCGCTGACGAATACGGTCAGGACGCAAATACCCTTCCACCAGAATATCACTGTCAAACCAGCGGACAGAAACACGCTCCACCGGAATGCTGTCTTTCATCATCTCCGGGCCGGAACCTTTACAGACAGGAACGCCGTCATCGCCCCCCAGTATTTTAGGAGCATAGAAAAACAGAATTTTATCGACAATCCCGGCAGCCAGAGACGCCGCGCCGACACGGCTGCCTCCCTCCACCAGAACGCTTGAAACCGCCATTTCTTTTCCCAGATATGCCATCAGCCAGACCCAATCAATGCGCCCCTGACAAAGCGGCGCTGTCAGCAAACGGACACCTTTTTTCTGAAATTTTTTCCGGAGAAGATCAGGTACATCAGGCCCTGTCACTATCAGCGTATCCGCATCCGAATCCAGATGCAACACCCGGGATGTCTCAGAAATCGTCAGCCTTGTGTCCAGAATGATTCGCAAAGGGTCCCTGGCGGCTCTGCCATCTGGAGATTCCGCGATACGCGCGGTCAGCATGGGGTCATCTTTCCGAACCGTACCGGCTCCCACCAGAATGGCATCCGACGCATGACGCAGACTGTGAACATATGCCCTGGCCGCCTCTCCGGTAACCCACTTGGAATCGCCGGTGCGGGAGGCGATCCGCCCATCCAGCGTCATCGCACATTTCAGCGTCACAAAAGGTTTTCGGGTGGTGATATACGTGATAAACGCCTCATTCAACCGCCGGGCTTCCTCTTCACAGACACCGACCGACACCGCAACCCCCTGTGACGCCAGATAGCTGTTGCCGCCGCCAGCCACCGAAGGATTGGGATCCGGCATGGCGGCTATCACTTCCCTGATTCCTGCATCCAGAATCTTTCGGGTGCAGGGAGGGGTGCGACCGGTATGGTTACAGGGCTCCAGGGTGACATACAGCGTTGCACCCCGCGCGGCATCTCCGGCGTCATCGATGGCATTGACTTCTGCATGAGGTCCGCCGACAGCCTTATGATAGCCCCTCCCGACAATCCGTCCGGAGGCATCTACCACAACCGCGCCAACCATCGGATTGGGCGCGGTATAGCCTGCGCCTTTGGCTGCCAGCTCTAACGCAGCCCGCATATAGGTATCGTGATTTTTCACTGGTGACTGTTTTCCAGCATTGTTTTCAGCTCCTGCATGAAATCATTGACATCCTTGAATTCCCGGTAAACCGAAGCAAACCGCACATATGCAATTTCATCCAGCTCATGAAGACGCGCCATCACCTGCTCACCGACAACGGACGAAGGGATTTCCTTTTTACCGGTTTCACGAAGCTCCTGTTCGAGTTCGTCCAGAAACTCCTCGATACTGTTCATACTGACATTGCGTTTCTCGCATGCCTTGGTGATGCCGCTGCGAATTTTATCACGGTTGAATTCCTCTCGCCGGCCATCTTTTTTGATGATCATCAGAGGAATTTCCTCGATCCGTTCATAGGTGGTGAATCGGCGGCAGCAGTGCAGACACTCCCGGCGCCGGCGTATTACAGAGCCTTCTTTGCCCAGCCGGGAATCGATGACCTTGTTTTCCATATCTCCGCAAAACGGGCACTTCATGCAAAATTCCTGTGATAATTCATTGCCGGTATCTGCAATATCTGAATACCGGCTTCTTTAAGCATCGTCAGCGACAGATCGTCGGCATAGCCATTACGGTAATATATGCGTTCGATGCCGGCATTGATAAGCATCTTGGTGCAGATAGCGCACGGAAGATGCGTGCAGTAAAGTGTTGCACCCCGTATGGAAAACCCGTGAAAGGCCGCCTGAATGATGGCATTCTGTTCGGCGTGAATACCCCGGCAGAGCTCATGCCTCTGACCGGACGCCACGTTCAGATCCTCTCTCAGGCATCCGATATCCAGACAATGCGCCAACCCCGACGGCGCTCCATTATAGCCTGTGGCAAGTATACGCTTGTCCCGGACCAGTATAGCGCCTACCGAACGCCTGCGACACGTGGAGCGTGTTGCAACCAGGGCCGCTATTTCCATGAAATATTCATCCCATGAAGGTCTGACATTTTTTTTTGCTTCGGACGGCTCTTGAGGAACGCCGTCCTGTATTGCACTCATTTTACAGCCTTTCAGGATATGGAACCCTCTTCGGACTGCCGATGATAAATGGGAAACGTCTGGCAGAGCTCATGCACCTTGCCACGAGTGCGCTCTGTGAGCGCCTCATCCGCAGGATTTTTCAGCACGGCGGCAATCAGCGCCGCAATCTGCTCCATTTCTGAAACACCCATTCCCCGCGTAGTTAATGTGGGTGTTCCGAGCCGGATACCACTGGTGACATGGGGACTTCGGGTTTCAAAGGGGATGGCGTTTTTGTTGACGGTAATGCCGGCTGCCCCCAAAACAGTCTCGGCATTCTTGCCCGTGATATTCAGACTGGTTAAATCCGCTAGCATCATATGATTGTCCGTACCCCCGGATACCAGTTGAACACCGTGGGCCATCAAACCGTTGGCAAGGGCTTTGGCGTTTGCCACAGTGGCTTTCTGATAAGATACGAACCCATCGCTCAATGCCTGCTGAAACGCAACAGCTTTGGCGGCGATGACATGCATGAGCGGGCCGCCCTGAATGCCCGGAAACACATGGCGGTTCAGCTTATCGCCACAATCGGTGGCAGACACGATCAGTCCCCCGCGGGGGCCTCGGAGTGTTTTATGCGTGGTTGAGGTCACCACGTCTGCGTAAGGCACCGGGGAAGGGTGAACCCCTGCCGCGACCAGGCCGGCAATATGGGCCATATCCACCATCAGGAAGGCGCCGACGGAGCGGGCGATATTTCTGAACGCCTCAAAATCAATAGTCCTGGCGTAAGCACTTGCACCGGCAATGATCATCTGCGGCCTGGTCTTCTTTGCGATATCTGCCACCATATTGTAGTCAATACATCCGGTGACAGGATCAACCCCATAGTGAGCTGTCTTGAACAATCTTCCAGAAAAACTGACCGGACTTCCGTGCGTCAGATGACCTCCGTGAGACAGATTCATTCCCAGAATGGTATCTCCCGGATTCAAAAATGCGAAATAAACCGCCATATTCGCCTGAGATCCGGAGTGAGGCTGCACATTGGCGTATGTAGAATGAAACAGCCGGTTCGCTCTTTCGATGGCAAGACTTTCCACCACATCCACAAACTCACAGCCGCCATAATACCGTTTGGCCGGATATCCCTCGGCGTATTTATTGGTCAGCACACTGCCCTGGGCATCCATTACCGCCTGGCTGGCGATATTCTCCGAAGCTATCAGCTCCAGAGTATTCTCCTGTCGCTCACATTCCTGTGCAATTACCCGAGCAATATCCGGGTCAATGCGTTCAATATTAGTTAAAATCAAGCGATACCTCTATAAATTTATAAGAAAATTATAATGGGCAACTTCATAAAAAGTCATCCGAAATGCCCGGATTAAGACTTTATATAATATTCAGTCCGTTCAGCGGACACCCCATGTCGTCAAATTTATCTATTCTGCGCTGATGCCGCCCGCCTTCAAAAGGTGTTTCCATCCAGGCGGAGACAATTTCCTTTGCCAGAACGTCTCCAATGACTCTGCCTCCCATCACCAGAATATTGGCGTTATTATGACGCCGTGACATAATGGCTGAAAACAGGTCATTGCACAAGGCCGCCCGGACATGCGGGAACTTGTTGGCTGCCATGGACATTCCCAGCCCCGTACCGCAGAGGAGAATGCCGCGTTCATACTTTCCGGAAGAAACCGCACCGGCTACCAGAAACGCATAATCCGGATAATCAACAGCGTCGGCGCTGTGTGGCCCGACATCGGTTACGGCGATATTTTTTTGTTCTACATAGTGTTTCAACGTTTCTTTCAGAGAAAACGCTGCATGGTCACTGCCAATAATTACAGGTGCTGAATTAGATTCCATATAAAATTCCTGACGGTTTGACAAAATCCGATAATTGACTTTTTATAAGTCCATCCTATCTATCTATAATTATAATATTTATAACTTTTAGTTCTTGTTTTGCTACCGTACATCAGCTATATTTCGAACTTATCAATTCATGACAATCAGACAAAATTTATTGGATTTTATCGAATTTTGATTGAAATTATCGTAAATCCATCTACAATAAATAATATAAAACCTTTTAAAAAACAACATCGGCCTTCAATATTGTACTGAATTGCACAGGGGACAGCTATGACCAAAAAAAGTGGAAAATCCGTCAGTTTCGATGCCATGATCAAATTCTTCATGATGCGTTTTGAAATTCCAACCCGCCAGGACATTCAAAAGCTCATCGGACGTATCGATCAACTGGAAAAAACTATCCGGGTGAACGCCATTTCCGAAAAAATGCGACAGCCCCAGAACGCGGCGAAAAGCACCCGCCACGGCAAAGCGGTGTTGTTAAACGGCGCTCCCGGCAGTGCATCAGCTTTTATTCTGGAAGCTATCCGGAATTCCGAACAGGGAATGACATTCGCAGAAATCCAGACTCTGACGGGTTTTGACGATAAAAAAATCCGCAATATTCTTCATCGTCTCCACAAAATCGGTAAAATCGTCCGTAAACGCCGAGGACTCTATGTCGTAGAATCCTGATGGTTTCGTAAAAAACCAAAATTCGGACGACTTTGAAAAACTCTCGGATAAGGCGCCCAAATCCTGAGGAGTAAAGCGTACTTTTGGGTATGCCGCAACAAGAAAGGATGCAACCCCGGGTTTTGTCAGAGAGGCGGTTTACCTTGATTTTATCCCCTGCAATTATCTGAACGTTCGTTGTTATAGCTTTCAAGATAAAGATTTTGGGCGCGTTATCGGTCAGGGATGACCTGTAAAGGTCTATCTCCTCCCTGTTGCCATCCCAGAATCTTTATCAGAAAAACTATATCAGAAAATCCGTACAGAGAAATCCCCTGAACTGTCAATATCCGACAGAACCATACATGGATGGATTTGTAAATCCGTTTTTTTTGTGAATGCATCAATCCAGTGATTTTCGGCCGCTTTTGACGGCTGTTGAGGTTTATATGACGTACGATTATTACAACGATGAAATCAACCGGCGCAGAACCTTTGGCATCATCAGCCATCCGGATGCCGGCAAAACCACATTGACCGAAAAACTGCTGCTGTTCGGCGGCGCCATTCAACTGGCAGGCGCCGTAAAAGCCCGCAAGGCCGCCCGTCATGCCACCAGCGACTGGATGTCGGTCGAAAAGGAACGTGGCATTTCTGTAACCACATCGGTCATGAAATTCAACTACCACGATTATGAAATCAACCTGCTGGATACTCCCGGACATCAGGATTTTTCTGAAGATACCTACCGGGTTCTGACAGCGGTGGACAGCGCTCTGATGGTGATTGACAGCGCCAAAGGCGTCGAACCCCAGACTGAAAAGCTCATGGCGGTCTGCCGGATGCGCAATACCCCCATTATCACATTCATCAACAAAATGGACAGGGAAGGCATGGCGCCTCTCGATATTCTGGAAGACATCGAAAACCGGCTTCAGATTGAATGCTCCCCGCTCTCCTGGCCGATTGGCTCCGGGAAAAGATTTAAAGGTGTCTATAATCTTTACCGCAAGTCGCTGCACCTGTTTACCCCCGGCAGGGAAATTCGTCAACAGGATGGCATTGTCATCGAAGACATTGCGGACCCCAGGCTGGATGAGCTTCTGGGCGATCAGGCCCAGGAATTGAGGGATGATATAGATCTTCTTACCGGCGCTGCCAACCCTTTTGACCTTTCGGAATATTTGAAGGGCAATCAGACGCCTGTTTTTTTCGGAAGCGCCGTCAACAACTTTGGCGTCCAGGAATTGCTGGAAGCGTTTGTCGAAATGGCTCCGGCGCCCTTACCCCGGCAGACGATATCCCGCATCGTAAAGCCGGACGAAGCGGAATTCAGCGGCTTTGTTTTTAAAATTCAGGCCAATATGGATCCCGCACATCGTGATCGCATCGCATTTTTACGCATCTGTTCAGGAAAATTCACCCGGGGCATGAAGGTCATCCATCACAGAATCGGAAAAGAAGTGACAATTTCAAATGCCACCATCTTTATGGCTCAGGACAGAGCTCATGTGGAAGAAGCGTATCCTGGAGACATCATCGGCATTCATAATCACGGCACCATCAAAGTCGGAGATACGTTTACCAGCAAGGAGCCTCTCGTATTTACAGGGATTCCCAGCTTTGCCCCCGAACATTTCCGAAGGGTGCGCCTGAAAAATCCGCTCAAAACCAAACAGCTCAGCAGGGGGCTTTATCAACTGGCCGAAGAAGGCGCGGTTCAGGTATTTCGCCCTCGGCTGGACAACAGCTACATTCTGGGCGCCGTCGGGGTGCTTCAGTTCGATGTCACAATGGCCCGATTAAAAGATGAGTATAGTGTGGATGCCATTTACGAATCGGTTGAGTACGCCACCGCCCGCTGGATATACTGTGCAGATAAAAACCGGCTGGCCGTCTTCGAAAGAGAGAATATGGCGAATCTGGCCAGCGATGCGGAAGGCTGTCTGGCATATCTGGCCAGAAGTGAATGGAGCCTGGGATATGAGATGGAACAGTGGCCGGATATCGAATTTTTAAAAACGCGGGAACATGGCCATTAAAACAGGCGATCTGCGGAGAAAAACAAATATGTGAGGTTCACTTCAGGACCATCATAGGGGTTCCGATGCAAAAAACGATTCGATGAATTCAATGAGATATGCTGCATACTGATCCACGGATACATTTCTTTTGGCGTACTTGCCGCGTTTCAGATACCAGTCCTGAAGCATCCCCTTGATGACGCTGGCGCCCAGCCGGGGATCATGCGGTTTAAATACGCCCTGACTCTGACCTTCTGCAAGGATATCACAAATCATCTTTTCTGTAGCCAGTTCGCTGGCAATGGCTTTTTCTTTTTCAGGCTGCGGAAGGTTTTTGGTCTCCATAAAAGAAAAATAAAACCAGGGCTGCATGACCTCGCTCACGTACAAGTGTGTCCGGATCGCGGCGCGCAATCTGGCAGCCGGGTGATTCTCAGCTTTGACACGTTCTGTCAGAATTTTTGAAAAATATTCGCGGTACTGATGCTGAATAGTTCTCAGCAAGTCTTCCTTGCCGGCAAAATACGCATAAAGTCCGCCCATGCTCATTTGGGTTTCACGGCTCAAATCACGCATGGTCATGGCCTGAAACCCTTTTTTGTTGGCGATTTCAAGGGCGGCGGCGTAAATGGCGTCCATATTTTTAACAGCGGTAGCTTCTTTCTTAATGCGGATATTGTCCCGATTTTCCTCAAATGTCCTGCGACAGATATCTTGTCTGGAAATATGGTATTTTTTCCTGAAATCTGCAAACGTCATTCATTACCTCAGTCAGAGAGACCGTTCCGGTCAACATAATGGAACCCGTGTATAATATCGATTACCGGAATGTCAGCAGATTTGCGTCACGCTGTAACACCAGGTGGGTGATATCGTTGAATCCGGAGAGAAAAACACCGCGCGAACTCACGTAAAAACGGGTAACCGATGCATTCATGATCTGCCAGGATATTTCCATGGTTTTGGCATCCGTCAGGGAAAGCGCCAGCTTCATGATGATAGAAACAGGCCCCCCTGACGAAAAGACGGCGATGTTTCTGTCCGGTTCTGAAGATTTGGCCAGTGACATGACGCCTTGCTGAACGCGCTCGACAAAATCACACCAGCGCTCATCTCCCGGAAAGTCGTGCTCTCCGGCGATCCATTCCATCATGACCCGCGCGAAAATATTCTGAAATTTCCTTCTATCGGTATGGGCCTGACGCATATCTTCCGGAGTTAGCGTTTTTTCTTCGAGCATGCGGCGGGTGTGATGCTCCCAGATACCAAAAGCATCGTATTCATCAAAAGCCGAATGCACTGTTAATGCAGGAGCAGCGACATCTGCGGATGCAAACGCCGCTCTGACCTCTTGGGCGGTCTGTTGCTGACGCTTCATGTTGCCGCTGTAAATTTCATGGAACATCATCTGAATTCCGGCCAGATGATTCCCCAGAATACGCGCCTGTAATATTCCCCTGGGTGAAAGCTGATCGTAATCTTTTTCGCCGAAGGAAGCCTGTCCGTGTCGGATAAAATATAGAATACTCATGGGGATTACATACGGTTATGGGTCGCTGTTGTCAAGAAAAAATGAACTATCGTTCGTTTTTTCATTGACTCGTATCCATCAATTCTTTACGCTCTAATGAATATGATGAACTCGACAAAAGTGACGGCTTCGTAAAAAGTCCGCATGCTGCGTTGCGCCGCATCCTTCGTCATTGCAGCGTACCACAAGTACGCTTCATTCCTCAGGATTTGCGCGCCTTGCCTGCGAACTTTTTAC
>LKPX01000091.1 GCA_001443525.1 Desulfobacteraceae bacterium RAAP-1
GCTTCTTCAAAACACTGCTCAATCGCCCAGCGGATGCCACTCAACCAGACAAAAACCTTCAGTCGTGTGCTGCCCATGGCATTGCTGATATAATAGGAATAGATCGGATTGTTCCCCAAAGTTCTTCGAATAATCAGCCAGACATTTTCTTTCGGAAGACCGTCCCGGGCAAGGACAATCTGTCTTTTGGTAAATTCATATTCAATTGGACCTTTGCTCCCCTCGGAAACCTTCCGGCGGTACCAGAAAAACGGATTCAGGCTCTTGGCGTATTCTTCAAACGTGATGGATTCTTTCTCAGATGTTTTCAATACCAGTCTGGATTTTTGTTCTTTGCCGTGTTTGTATAGTTTTGTCTCTGTAACAGGCCGTCTCAGCCAGCATTGAGTGTTACCAGGCATACTGGCCATATAGGTTACATTGGGTATTGCTTCAACCGCATTTCGAAATACAGGATTGTTACCATAAACCGAATCGACTGCAACATATCGGAAAGGTATTTTACCGAATCGAGCGATTTCCTCCAACATTTCGGCAGCAATTTGAGGTTTTGTTTTAAATGTTAAATTTGCCGGGAATCGACAACGTTTTCTTCTCTCAGCATAGTCATCAGAAAACCATATTTCCGGTACATACAACCGAGCACCCAACAAACAGTACCCATGACGAGTTGCATAACCGACAAAAACTCCAACCTGGCTGTTTTCTACTTTTCCGATATTGCCACAGTACTGTTTGGCAACTCCGGCAGATTCGTTACCTTTTTTGACTATGCCGGATTCATCGAAAATCAAAACACCATCAGAATCGCCCATGTCATCATTAACCATACTTCGATATTTTGATAAAATCTTATCATCATCCCACAACGCATCACTTACGAAAAACTGCATGGCCCGAACTTTTGCATTTTCAATGTGTAATGCAATTGGTTCAATGGATTTTCTTTCAAGAGGGCTAAGCTGACCAACCATATAGTTGAAAAAATTTTCTCGTGGCTCGGTTCTTGTAAAACAGTCATGAAATTCTTTGTGGAAGCCTTTCAATTCATCAACAATTGCATCAAAATCATCAACTTTGATGTCAAACTTTGGTATTAAATAAGGCTCAGTTGTAATTCTGCAATCAGGTAACATGTCTGTCTCCTTTCGAAAATTTTTTCAAAAGGTTAGCAAAATGTCTGTGATCAATCATTATTTATCGTTGTAGGGTTACGCAGTTTTGATTCGGGCGTCATCCTCACGGTTCAACGCTTTGGTGGCATTTTCCCGCAGTTTGTATTTCTGTATCTTGCCGCTGGCGGTTGTCGGGTATTCATCGACAAAGAAGAAAAATGCCGGAATTTTGTGGAAAGAAATCTTGCCTTTGCAATAGGCAAGCAGTTCATCTTCGGTAATTTTTTCTCCGGGTTTGACCTGAATATAGGCGACCACTTCTTCGCCGTATTTTTTGCTGGGAACACCGATCACCTGAACATCCTTGATTTTGGGATGGGTATAGAAGAACTCCTCGATTTCACGCGGATAGATATTTTCTCCGCCGCGGATGATCATGTCCTTGATTCGACCTGTAATCTTGCAATAGCCGTTTTCATCCATCACCGCCAAGTCTCCGGTGTGCAGCCATTTATCGGCGTCAACGGCTTTGGCCGTAGCTTCGGGATTTTTGTAATAGCCTTTCATGACGTGATAACCGCGGGAGCAGAGCTCGCCCTGAACACCGCGGGGAACTTCCTGATCTGTGGCCGGGTCCACGATTTTAACTTCCACATTGGGAAGCGCCCTGCCGACGGTGGTGACCCTGAGTTCCAGAGAATCTTCACCGCGGGTTTGGGTGATGCCGGGTGAGGACTCCGTCTGCCCATACACAATCGTCATTTCTGAAGCGCCCATGACGCTGACCACCTGTTTCATCACTTCGATGGGGCAGGGCGCGCCGGCCATGATGCCGGTGCGCAGGTGAGATGTGTCGTATTTTTTGTTTTTCAGCTCCTCCAACTCGGCGATAAACATCGTAGGAACACCGTGTACAGCCGTGCATTGGGAGGCTTCGATGGTTTCCAGAACATCTGAGGCTTTGAAAGCAATAACCGGGGCCATGGCGGATGCGGAGACCAGGCAGTTCAGGGTGCCCAGCACGCATCCAAAACAATGGAAGAACGGCACCGGGATACACATGGTGTCTTTGCAGGACAGTTTCATACAGGCGGCGGTGCTGTTGGCGTTGCCGATCAGGTTCGTGTGGGTGAGCTGAACACCTTTGGGGAAACCGGTGGTGCCGGAGGTATATTGCATGTTGATGACATCATCCGGATCCATGGAATCCTGGCGGGCTTTCAGTTCCGCATCGCTGACCTTGCTGCTCATAGCCATGACGTCGTCCCAGGTAAACATGCCGGGATGTTTTTCCTTTCCGATGAAAATGACGTTTTTGAGCAGCGGCAGTTTTTCACTGTGCAGTTTTCCGGGCTCACTGGTGTTGAGTTCCGGACAGACGTCAGATATGACCTTGAGGTATTCATCCGCCTCTCTGACGCCGCCGATCATGATCAGGGTGGTGGAATCCGACTGTTTCATCAGATATTCGAGTTCAAAACTCCGGTAGTTGGTGTTGACCGTTACCAGGACAGCGCCTATTTTGGCGGTGCTGAACTGTGTCAGCACCCATTCGGGAACATTGTTGGCCCAGATGGCAATGTGTTCGCCTTTTTGAATTCCCAGCGCCATAAAAGCTTTTGCACACTGGTTGCAGACATCTCTGAACTGACTGTAGCTGTAATCTATTCCCAGCTTGTGATATTTCAGCGCCTTACTGTCTCCAAACTGATCTGCGACAATGTCCACAAGCTGGCCGATAGTGGTTTTACCCACCTCATACTTCGGTATCTGCATATCAAATCTCCCCTTTTGATGATTTTGACGACTTCATAGAAAGTTCGCATGCAGCGCAACACAGCCCGCGGACATTCTGCGAAGCCATCCTGTTTTTGATAAATTCAAAAATGACGGCTTCGTAAAAAGTCCGCATGCTGCGTTGCGCCGCATCCTTCGTCATTGCAGCGTACGACAAGTACGCTTCATTCCTCAGGATTTGCGCGCCTTGCCTGCGAACTTTTTACGAAGTCGTCTAAAATGGCTGTCACCAGAAAATTTCAATCCTCCTGAAGTTCTGTCAATTCAGCATAATACTTTAGAATATCTGGATTTTTTAAAGCATCCTTGTTGAGCACCTCCTCTCCCTGGATGGTTTTTTTAACGGCAAGCTCCACTTTTTTCATGTTCAGGGTATAGGGCACATCCGGAACCTCGATGATTTTAGCCGGTACATGACGGGGGGAAGCATTGACCCGGATAGTGTTTCGGATCCTGTTTTTAAGCTCATCTGTCAGGTGATATCCCGCCATCATTTTTACGAAGAGAATCACCCGGACATCATTTTTCCAGTTTTGCCCTACGACTAAACTGTCTTCCACTTCATCGAGCATTTCCACCTGGCGGTAAATTTCCGCGGTTCCAATGCGAACGCCTCCGGGATTCAGAGTGGCATCCGAACGTCCATAAATGATAACTCCGCCCCGGTCATTAATTTCGATATAATCGCCATGACGCCATATGCCGGGATATACATCGAAGTAGGCAGAATGGTATTTCTTGCCATCCGGATCATCCCAGAAATAAATAGGCATGGAAGGCGATGGCGCAGTGCACACCAGCTCTCCCTGGCGGTTACAGACGGGTTTTCCCGTTTCATCAAAAGCCTCCACCTTCATGCCCAGACCACGGCACTGGAGTTCTCCGGCATATACGGCGCCGATCGGATTTCCCAAGGCGAAGCAGCCGTTGATGTCAGTGCCGCCGGAGATAGATGCCAGTTGTATGTCCGGCTTGATTTCCTGATATACAAAATCGAAACCTTCCATTGAAAGCGGCGAGCCTGTTGACAGTAATGCTCTGAGCGGCGACAGATCAAACTTCCGGCGCGGCTTCAGACCGGAATTCATCAGCGCCGCAATATAGCCTGCGCTGGTGCCGAATACGGATATTTTTTCATCCTGCGCCATCTGCCACAGGATTTCCGGTCCGGGATGAAAGGGATTGCCGTCATACAAAATCACCGTTGCACCCACCGAAAGTGCGCACGTCAGCCAGTTCCACATCATCCAGCCGCAGGTGGTGAAATAGAAAATATGGTCTTTTCGTTTCAGGTCCGTATGCAGAAGGTGTTCCTTCATCTGCTGGATGAGAATGCCGCCGGCGCTCTGCACCATACATTTGGGCAAACCTGTCGTGCCGGAAGAGTACATAATATACAATGGATGATCAAAAGGCAATTGTGTAAATTCAATCTCTGAACGAACATCATTAGATTTAAACGCATTATATATCACGGCGTTGGGAATGTCTGCGATATCCGGGTTTTTTTCCGTATAGGGAACCACCACGACGCGTTCCACCGAAGCGATTTGTTTCAGAATATCCCGGATTCGTTCCAGACAATCCAGCTTTTTGCCTTTGAAAAAATAGCCGTTGGCGGTAAACAGGACTTTTGGCTGAATCTGTCCGAACCTGTCCAGAACGCCTTTGATGCCGAAATCCGGAGAACAGGAAGACCAAACAGCGCCGATACTGGCGGCCGCCAGCATGGCGATGATGGATTCCGGCAAATTGGGCATAAAACCCGCCACGCGATCTCCAGCCACAACGCCCATTTTTTTCAGCGATGCGGCGATGCCGGCGACTTCGCTGTACAGCTCGGCATAAGTCAGTTGCCGGCGTACCTGATCTTCTCCCCTGAAAATCAGCGCCACCTGATCATCCCGATATCGAAGCAGATTCTCGGCAAAATTGAGGCGAGCGCCTTCAAACCATTTTGCGCCCGGCATTTTATGGGCATCATCAATCACTGCGACAAAGGGTGCTGACGCCTTGATTGCGGCAAAACGCCACATCTCTTTCCAGAATTCTGAAATATTGTCCACCGACCACTGCCAGAGTTCCGGAAATTCTGAAAAATTGACGCCATATGTTTGATTCACTTCTGTCATGAAGCGATACATGTTGCTCTGCTGAATCTGGGCCTGCGAAGGCTTCCACAATAATTTACCCATAACGTATCTCCCATTTTTCCGGCTGCCCGGCGGCAGGCAGGCGATTTTTCAGACGGTTGCCGTCGGCTCTGAAACGGCCGATAGCAAGCTGCGGGTTTTTTTTATTTTCCGTAAATGACTGCCAGTATAGTGGCTTTCCCGCTTTTGGCGCCGATCCAGTGCGGCGTGTTGGACAGATAGTAGGCGCTGTCACCAGGCGCCAGTTCAAAACGATCCTCGCCGATTTGCAGCAGCACCTGCCCGTTGAGTACATAGACGAATTCTTCACCGTCGTGCCTGGAAATCTCTCTTTCGGGGGTTTCCTCGAGCGTCACCATCAACGGCTCCATGCTCCGTCCCTTGACTTCGGGTGCAAGGCTTTTATAGGAATACACATGTTTTCCGCCTTTTTGCGATGTGGATCTGAAGATGGCTTTCTGATCCTTCAGCCGGGTAATGGCATACGGTTTGTCGCCGGCTCCGGAAAGCAACTGGCCAAACGCGGCGTCCAGAGATTTGGACAGTTTGATAATGGTCCCCAGCTGGGGATAAATGTTACTGTTTTCAATTTTCGCCAGTAAATCCGCATCAAATCCGGTTCTGGCGGAAAGCTCTTCGATGGAAATTCCTTTTTCCTCTCTCAGAACTTTTATCCGGTTGCCGATTTCATCCACGCCCTTCCGGCCGGAATCTGAAATATCGCCGGTCAGCTCTGAAAAATAATCCACATTGATGTGAGGTATCTGATCTGTTTTTTCCATATCGTTTTTTGCTCCTGTAATAAAAATACGGGTCTATCCCGGACAGTGTGCTTACGGTTTCAGCGTGGCTTTGGCGCTCCAGCCGTTGGGCAGTTTCTGCCCGGGTTCTTCGCCAAGTTTTGTTTTAAGTTTGGCTAAACCGGGGCGGGCGTATTTGGGGTGTCCGGCCTTCAGGGTTCTGCCGTTTAAAATGGCTTCGGAACGGAGTCTGCGTCCAATGGTGCGTTCCATCTGTCTGCCGAGCTTCAGGATACGATCCACGTCATAGCCGTGTTCAATGCCCATTTCATCAATCTGCACCAGCGTGTCTTCGAGTGTGACCAGCCCCACATACCGGGGGTCGTCGTAATAATAGTCACCGGTTCCTTTGACCGGACAGTCATCAAGGAAATTGGCGGGTTGTCCTCCCAAACCGCCCAGCGTCGCCTCAAAATGGGTGATGCCGGCCTGAAGCGCGGCCAGAACCGATGCAGAAGCGACCCGCTTGGTTTCGTGAAAATGGGCGATGTGAAGGCGCGTATCCGGAATCTCATCCAGAATCATGGAAAAGTAGCGATAGACATCCGGCGCCGACGCGCTGCCGTCATGATCGGCATGCTCGACATCATGAGCGCCGATTTCCAGCCACCGTTTGGTGAATTCCACGGCATCTTTCATGTCGGTAGCGCCGCCGATAGGGCTTCCCCAGATGGTGCTGACCGTGCCGCACATCTGAATGCCCGCATTCGTACATTTTTTGATGCACCGTTCGGCTTCGGCCCAGTAATCGGGAAGCGTCGTTCCGGAATTGGCGAAATGGTGTTCTTCTTCGGTGGAAACCATCATCAATACCCGATCCGGCCCAATCCCTTTGTCTTTGAGCTTGATGGCCCGATCCACCGCGCTTTCGCGGATAGTGATACAGGTCAGACAGATGTCTTCATATCGGATACCTTTGCGTTCGCATTTCTGCTTGAACTTGTCGCTGCGCAGATGGATCAGCAGTTCTTCCGCATCCCGGAACTGGGGCATCAGGAAGGGATTGCCGAGGTTGGTCACTTCGATGTCACGGCATCCGGCGAAAATCAGCTCTTCGAGATAGTATTTCTTAGCGGCTGTGGAAACAAATTTTTCTTCATGCTGGAATCCGTCCCGGATAGTGATATCGCCGATATTGACCTTGCGGGGCATTCTGGGGAAAATCTTCCAGTAATCATATTCTGTCATAGGGTGGTGTCTCCTTGTCAAGTTCGGGAGTGCAGATGCGACCCCGTCGGATACATTTTTTGTTAAAATCTGAAATTGCCAAAAGACGGTTCGCCGATGGGACGCAGCAGGCTGACTTCAAACGCCATTGCCAGCCAGTCCCGAATTTCTGAAAATTTGAGGACGCGGTCTGTCAACAATCGGGAACCGCAGTAAAAAGGATGGGCTTCCCCGTCGTATTTTTCAATCATTTTTTCACGGAATGCCTGTTTTTCAGCATCGCTCATGGGTTTGCCCTTGGCTTCCCGGTTTTTTTCCTCGATGGAGAGAAGGACGCCGGCGGCGCTTCTGCCGCTCATCACGCCGGTGCGCGCCCGCATGGTGGAGAACAGAAAATGGGGACGATACGCACGTCCGCACATGCCATAGTTGGCGGCGCCGTTGTCCGGGCCGATGACCAGTTGAATCCGCGGCACCTGGGCGCAGGAGACGGCCCGCACCATGTCGGAACCATATTTGCCGATGCCCTGATGCTCAGATTCTGATCCGACCATATACCCAGGCGCGTTCTGGAGAAAGAGCAGCGGAATTTTTTCCTGGGAACACCGGACAATCCACTCCGCTGCCTTTCGGGCGGCTTCAGCGAAAATGATGCCGACGGCATTGGATGCGATCACTCCTACAGGGATTCCCTTGATGCGGATTTTACCGGTCAGCAGATTATCTCCCCGGCCCGGGGCGTAA
Organism: Desulfobacteraceae bacterium RAAP-1; assembly: GCA_001443525.1. Classification (GTDB taxonomy): domain Bacteria; phylum Desulfobacterota; class Desulfobacteria; order Desulfobacterales; family Desulfatirhabdiaceae; genus RAAP-1. Next base: position 7,777 of record LKPX01000091.1, read on the forward strand.
TGCTGTTTGTATTCGATGAAATAACTGTCGTCGCAGATGGCTTCCAGCACTTTACGGCCATCAATTCCCTGATGCGTGGCGGCGGGCATGAGATCATAAATGGTTTCCGGCGAAACCACCGGCGGCGCTTCGGCGTATCGGTGAGAGTGTATTTCCTGTGGCGGCTCCAGAGCGAGAATTTCTCGAACCCGCAGCACAGCTTCAGACTGGTCTGCACAAAAATGGTCAGCCCCGCCCGATATGTGGGTGTGAACCCGGGCGCCGCCCAGATCTTCGGCTGAAATCTCTTCACCGGTCGCCATTTTCACCAGAGGCGGGCCTCCTAGAAAGGAATAGGACATTCGGTCAATCATGACGGATTGGCAGGCCATAAACACGATGTATGCGCCGCCGGCCGTATTGCCGCCGGTACTCATGGTGATCTGCTTCAGCCCTTTGGCCGACATGCGCGCCATATTGTAAAACATGGAGCCGAAATGGCCGTCATCCGGGAATACATCGGCCTGCATAGGCAGAAACGCGCCGCCGGAATCGGCGATATAAACGCAGTTCAATCCGCACTGTTCGGCGATGGCCTGTGCCCGAATATGTTTTTTGAGGGTGATGGGGAAATAAGTTCCCGCCTTGACCCGGCTGTCATTGGCAATGATCATGGTCCAGTTGCCGTTGATTTTTCCGATGCCGGTAATAACGCCGGCGCAGGGTACATCATCAATGCCGCCCGGATAATGGACGCCAAAGCCGGCGATGCGGCTCAGTTCAAAAAAGCAGGTATCCGGATCGATCAGCTCCTGAATCAGGTCTCTGGCCGGACGCTTTCCCTGTTTCGCCAGCCGTTCAACAGCCTTTTGTCCGCCCGGCCAAGTGGCTTCGTGCACCCGTTCATCGAGCTTCTTTTCTTCATTTTCCCAGAAAATTCCGTTTGTATTCATTCTCATATCCTCTTTTTGCCGGATCATTTTATTCACCGGTATAAACGGGTTTGCGTTTTTCACGAAATGCTGCAAGTCCCTCCAGGCGGTCGCGGGTTGGAATGGTCACCCAATAGGCGTTGGATTCAATGGCAAGACCCGTGGCCAGGTCGGTTTCAATGCCGTGGTTAATGGCGTATTTGGCCTGTTCGATGGCAAGGGGGCCGGTTTCGCACATCATGGACGCCATTTTCAGGCATTCATCCAGCAGATGTTCTCTGTCGCACACCTGATTTACCAGACCAATGGACAGCGCTTCCTGGGCATCCACCCGGCGACCCGTAAAGATCAGTTCTTTGGCTTTGCCGCGGCCCACCAGGCGGGGAAGTCTCTGCGTGCCACCGGCGCCCGGAATGATAGCCAGGCGGGTTTCGGTAAGACCCATGGAAGCGGTTTTTGCAGCGATCCGGATATCGCAGGCCAGCGCCAGTTCCGTTCCGCCGCCCAAGGCAATGCCGTTGACCGCGGCAATGACCGGCTTGTTGAGCTGTTCAATGGATGTGAACAGGTTGCGGATAGTGAAAATGAATTCCTTGACCTGCATTGGGTTGAGAGTGGCGCGTTCTTTGAGGTCCGCGCCCGCACAGAAGGCTTTTTCTCCTGCGCCGGTGATAATCACAACCCGGATATCCGGTTTGAACCGGACGGCGTCGATCTGCTCCTTCAAAGCGCGCAACAGCTCGAAGTTGAAAGAATTCATGATCTGGGGACGGTTTAATGTCAGTATGGCCACCTGCTGCCGCTCTTCGGCCAGAAGTACAGTGTCACTCATGATGATCTCCGAATAGATAGTGTCAAATGGATAGTGTCAGCATCCGATATGCCGGGAAATGACAATTCTCTGGACTTCAGAAGTGCCTTCGCCGATATCCAGAAGTTTCTGATCTCTGTAAAACCGTTCCACCTGATATTCTTTCATCAGGCCGTATCCGCCGTGAATTTGGACAGCGTGATTGACCACGCGGCCCATGAGTTCCGAGCAGTAGAGTTTGGCCATGGCGGCTTCTTTTTCAAACGGTCGCTTGTTGTTTCTCAGCCAGCACGCTTTGTACATCAGGTTTCTGGCGCATTCAATCTCGATAGCGCAGTCCGCCAGTTTGAACGCGATGGCCTGAAACTTACTGATGGACTGTCCGAACTGTTTGCGTTCTTTCGCGTATTTCAGCGCCATTTCATAGGCGCCTTGCGCGCCGCCCAAGCCCATAGCGCCGATGGAAAGCCTGCCGCCATCCAGGGTTTTGAGCATCTGGTGAAAACCGTCTCCGGGTTTGCCCAGGATATTGCTTTCAGGAATTCGTACCTGATCAAAATAGAGCTCTGCGGTATTGGAAGCCCGCCACATCATCTTTTTGTGCATGGGAACTGCTTTGAAGCCTTTCATCCCATGTTCCACAATAAAGCAGGTATATTCAGGCTTGCCGTTGGGGAGTGTGCCGGTAATGGCCTGCACCGTCACTCCCAGGCTCATTTCGCAGGCGGCGTTGGTGATGAAGATTTTAGAGCCGTTCAGCACCCATTCGTTGCCGTCTTTGACAGCTGTGGTTTTACTGCCGCCGGCGTCGGAACCGGCCGTTGGTTCGGTAAGTCCGAATCCCCACAGGGCTTCTCCCCGGCAGAGCGGCGGCAGATATTTTTTCTTCTGCTCTTCGGTTCCGAAATAATACAGGGGGCCGATGCCCAGAGAGTTTCCAGCGGCAACCGTTGCGGCCTGCGAGCCATCCACCCGGGCGATTTCCTCAACCGCGATAATATAGGAAAGGTAATCCATGCCCTGTCCATCATATTTTTCGGACACAAACATGCCAAAAAGCCCCATTTCACCCATTTTTCGGGTGAGTGCTGCGGAAAATTCCTCTTTTTCATCCAGTTCCAGCGCTATCGGAGCGATTTCACTCTGGGCGAATTTTCGGACTTCTTTCCGGATCATTTCCTGTTCTTTGGTTAAATCGAAATCCAATGCTGTCTCCTTTCATCTCGTAAAAATCGATATTTCTCATAGGATGAACTCATATCACACGCTTTGTTTCAACCCACTGATGATGAACCCATCGTAAATGGCGGCGATTTCCTCGATGGAAAGGCGCCCATCGGGCTTGAACCATGTGGCGCCCGCCGTACACAAGGTTAAAATGGCATAGGAAAGAATCTTGACATCTCCCCTGGAAAAAACGCCTTTTTCACTGCCTTCATGGATGAGATTCTGGAAAATGCGTTCGTATTCATTCCGTTTTTGCACAATGATTTTATGGTGTTCCGATGTCAGTCCTCGGAGTTCACTGTTGGCGATAAACGTTTCTTTCTGGCGTTCCAGGTGAAAACGTACGTGACTTCTTACGGCGGCGCGCATTTGTTGTTCCACATCATCGGAACCCGCCAGACTGGCTTTCAGACAGTCCGTCAGATCATCCATGGTGCCTTTGAGAATGCTGAACAGCAGCTCCTCCTTGCTCGCGTAATGATGATAGATGCTGGCTTTCTGAATACCGCACCCGTTAGCGATGTCGCTGATGCTGGTGGCGAAATAGCCTTTTTTAAAAAACAGCTCGACCGAAACCGATCGGATCGTCTCTTTCATGTTGTTCATTGACAGAAAGCTCCTCGATGTGAAACCGATACGGATTTCCCATGTCTTATGGAAACCTCTAAAATTCTACCGACCGGACGTTAGGGAAACTTTATGCCATTCGCAGATTTTCTTGTCAAGATTTTTTTATCGGGATGATTTGGAAGTGTCGTCTTCTGGCATTGTGGGAAAAATCGTTTGATAGCATACCGATCTTTGTATATATGAAGATGTCAGGGGATGTGCCCTGTCTGCGTCATTGGTAGTGGCGCTGTTTTTATTGTAATCCACTGTAATTCACAGGAGGGGTGACACATGGGAGCAAAAAAAATTCTGATGCTTGCAGGAGACTTTGTTGAAGATTACGAAGTGATGGTTCCTTTTCAGGCTCTTTTGATGACAGGTCATGTGGTGCATGCCGTCTGTCCCGGAAAAAAATCCGGGGATCAGATTCGCACCGCCATCCATGATTTTGAAGGCGATCAGACGTACAGTGAAAAACCCGGCCATAATTTCTCGCTGAATGCCGATTTTGACGCTATTGCGTTTGACACCTACGATGCACTGGTAATTCCTGGAGGAAGGGCTCCGGAGTATATTCGTCTGAATCCCAGGGTCATTGAGATCGTGCGCCATTTCGCCAAAGCGCAGAAACCTATTGCCGCTATCTGCCACGGGCCGCAGATACTGGTCGCCGCCGGTGTTCTAAAAGGCCGGAAATGCACGGCGTATCCTGCTGTAGGGCCGGATATCACGATGGCCGGCGGACAATATATGGAAATTCCGGTGGATCAGGCGTTTACGGACGGAAATCTTGTCACCGCTCCGGCGTGGCCTGCACATCCGGCATGGATTGCCGGATTTTTGAAACTGCTGGGAACCCGGATTGAATTATAAACGATAGAGCGCATCTGCTTTCCTCAGGTCGTTCCGATCTGAATTCATGACGGAAGCGCATTTTCCCCGGTAAGAGATGAATGCGTTTTTGTTACACAGGACTTATATATGAAAGGTTATGTTCAGGTTTATACAGGAGATGGAAAAGGTAAAACTACGGCGGCGCTGGGTCTTTCCATCAGAGCCGCCGGAGCCGGTCTCAACGTCTATATCGCCCAGTTTATTAAAATGGGCGATTACAGTGAAATCAAGGCGTTGCAGCGTTTTTCGGATGTGATTACGGTGGAGCAGTTCGGGCTTGGCCGATTCATCAAGGGGAAACCTTCTGATGAGGATATTGAAGCTGCGGCAAAAGGACTCGAAAAAGTCCGTGCTATTCTGACGGCGGGCCAGCACCCGGTGGTGATTCTGGAGGAAGCCAATGTGGCGGTCATGAGCGGCCTTTTTTCAGTGGACGATATTCTGAAACTGATCGCGATCAAGCCGGAAACGGTCGAGCTGGTGATTACCGGCCGAGGTGCGGCTCCGGAGATCATCGAAAAAGCGGACTTGGTGACCGAGATGAAGTGCGTCAAACACTATTATGATCAGGGGGTTCAGGCCAGAACCGGTATCGAAAAATGATATTTTCAGTGCTTATTCCAGTTCGCATTCAAACTGATACCTTTGTCAGCTTCGCTGTGCCGCGATTCGACGTACTGAATAATGTACAGTCTCATCGCTGCTCGCTTGCTTTCGCGGTCTCAGTCCGAATGCTTGCTGGAATATCATTTTGAAAGCAAAATGGAATTATCGAAAGCGGCATTTATGAAAATCATTGCAGACAATTTGAGAATCACACAAAAATCCATTGCGGATGCGGTGATGCAGAAAAATCCAGCGCCCCTTCAGGATATGGTAAAACGCTGTGAGAATGCCGGTGCGGAAGGCATTGATATCAATTCCGGGCCGCTTTACCGGAATCCGGAATCTCAAATGACGTTTATGGTGGAAGCGGTTCAGGATGTTACCCGTCTTCCGGTTATCATCGATACGTCCAATCCCAGGGCCCTCAAAGCCGGTCTGGCTGCGAGCAAAAATCCCGTGACGCTTAACGGGATATCACTGGAGCCTTTTAAGCTCGAACAGATACTGCCGCTGGCCGGAGCATACGCCTGTGATCTGATCTGCTACCTGCTGTATCCCAATGGCCACGTTCCGCCGGACAGTGCAGGCCGGCTGGAGGTGGCCGTTTCTCTGTATCAGAAATGCAGGGAGGCCGGTATTGAACCGGATCGTATTATCATGGATCCGGTGGTGGCGCCGCTGTCGTGGCAGGACGGATTGTTTCAGGCCAGGGAAGTTCTCACCGTCATCAGAACCCTTCCGGATCTGCTCGGGATTCCCGTGCGCACCATCGCCGGGCTTTCCAATCTGGCGGCAGGAGCCCAGGCATCCGCCCGGAAGCATCTGGTTGAGCAGGTCTATCTGCCGATGTTGGCGGCATCCGGACTCAGCATGGCGCTGATGAACGTGCTGCATACCGAACCTGTCCGCGTTGCCCGCATGTGCAGGCTGCTTTCCCAAGAATCTATATTTACGTGGGAAATGATTCCCTGAACAAGCGGAATCAGGAGGGCTGCGCCGGCGTTATGGCCGACAGAGCTTCTTCAAATTTTTTGTTGATACCAAGAGTCATGCCGGCAGCTTCCATCATTACTGCCGCTACATCTTCCATATGTTGCTCCCTGGCTTTTTCCGCCCAGCTTCGATAGGTTCCGGCATGGTCATCGTTGTGCTGTATCCAGTGTTCCAGAAGTCGGACCATTTTTTCTTCAAAAGACATTTCGCTCTGAATTTCATGAGCGTGGTTGTGGTCATGGGAATGGTCGTGGTCGTTAATATGATCATGAGAGTGATGATCGTGGTCATGGCTGTGATCGTGATGATGCGTCATAAGGGCTCCTTTAATAAATCCATTTTTGTAGTACGCCGAATGTAATCATGCCGACAACCACTGTCCAGCCAAGTGAACGGGTGATCGCGGCAACGATAAATGTTGGAATGGCGGCCAGAAGCTCTGGTTTCAGCCATTCCACATGTCTGGGCTGACCTGTGATAATCAGCTCCGGCATCAGCAGCGCTCCCAGAATCGCCGCAGGGATCAGATCGAGCCACTGAACCAGCCAGCGGGGAAGACTGCGTCTGCTCAGAAACACCAGCGGAAGCCACCGGGGAAGATAGGTGACCACTCCCATGCCGGTGATAATCAGAATGAATTTCCCTGACATCATGATTTTTCAGCTTTTCGGGACAAGTATTTTGCCTTTGCCGGTTTTTCGATGCGGGTGCGAATCTGTGCGCCGATGGTCGCTGCCAGAACGGATGCTATCACCACATGAATATTTCCCGGAATGTACAGAGAAATGACGGCGGCGCTGATACCGGCAATAAGGGCTGTGACGATGTAAACCACGCCTCTGATCTGAAATATCAGCAGACAGATGAACATGGCGATCAGCGCATAATCCATTCCGAAACTGTGCGCCGGAATGAACTGTCCGCCATAAGCACCGGCCACAGTGCTTAAAATCCATACCAGATTGGAAACCTGATGCACGGTCAGGGCCTGCGTAAGTCCCCAGTTGCCTTCCTTGAAGCGGGGCTGATTGACGGCAAAACTTTCATCCGTAATGCCGTAAGCATAAAAAGACAGCACGGCTCTGCCGGTGTTCCGAAAAAACAGGGAAAGGGATGAACTCATCAGCAGGTGGCGCAGATTGACGACAAATGTGGTCATGATGATGGCAAACGGTCCTGCTCCGGTCGAGAGCATGGAGACGGCGATAAACTGGGCGCTTCCTGCAAAAACGAAAAGAGACATCAGACCGGTTTCAACAGGACTCAGACCGGCTTTTTCCGCCAGCAGCCCCAGCGCCAGCCCGATGGGGATGTACCCCAGGCATATGGGCCAGGCGGCGCCGAGTCCCTGGCGGATGGCGTTGCTGTGCTCATTGCGCGATATGTTGACTGTATGCACCATATTGCATGGTATATCCCAGAAGGTAAAAGCTTTCAAGAGAGATCGTCCTGAAGCAAAAACGGTCATGAAACGACAGCGATATTTTCGATGCGTCAGATACGTCGTAACGCAGGGTTTGACTTTTTATTGAACGCTCAGCTACAATCAACAAGTTTTTACAAATTCGCCTACGAAGTCGCCAATGATCAATAATGAGGAGATATTGCCATGAAAAAATGGAAGTGTTCGGTGTGTGGTTATGTACATGTCGGAGATGAGCCGCCTGAAAAATGCCCTGTCTGTGGCGCCGACCGCAGCATGTTCAAGGAGATTGTCGAGGAATCGCCAGCGTCATCAGATGCCGAAACAGCGTCGGCCTTGGGTGCGGATGCGGCGGATACGTCGTCTGGAGCTGCGACTTCAGTGGCGTCGCAGGATGCGGCTGCACCGGAAACGTCGTCAGAGCCTCTGGCGCCATCCTCTTTCCGAACCACCTTCCTGAAATATTACGAGATCACAACCCGTCTGATGGTTAAATATCATGCGCATCCTATTGCAGTGCATATTCCCAACGGGGTGTTACCGGTGGCTTTTATTTTCTTGATTCTTTCGATCATGTTCCAATCCAGGGGGCTGGAAATCGCCGCATTTTATAATCTCGTTATTGTGGTACTGGCTATGCCCAAGGTCGTTTTTTCCGGATATAATGACTGGAAACACCGGTTTGCCGGCCATATGACGAACGTTTTTCTGACCAAGATAATCTGCGGCTGTGCGGTTTTTGGTTTGGGAGCGATACTGGTTATCTGGCGTTTGATCAATCCTGAGATTATATTTTCAACCACTGGCTTTCGATGGATATATGTGCTTATTTATATGCTTATGCTGGCGGCCGTTACCATTGCCGGTTTTCTGGGGGGAAAGCTTATCCGGTTTCCGGGAGATTGACAGTAATTTTGACGACTTCGTAAAAAGTCCGCATGCTGCGTTGCGCCGCATCCTTCGTCATTGCAGCGTACCACAAGTACGCTTCATTCCTTGCGGATTTGCGCGCCTTGCCTGCGAACATTTTACGAAGCCGTCCGAAATTCGACTTTTTACGAAGGCATCATATTTGATTTTTACGAGTAGTGCATCATGAAATGTATCGAACTGGATGACTCCCGGAAACTGCCGGAAGGAGCGATGCCGGACGATGCCGTGTTTGCGTTCGACTGCAATCCCGGCGTATCCTGTTTTAACCGATGCTGCCATAATCTGAACCTGTTTCTCTATCCCTACGATGTCATTCGGCTGAAGCATCGTCTGGGGATATCTTCGGATATCTTTCTGGAGCGGCATGTGGATGTGGTCCTGCGGGATTCCTGTTATTTTCCGGAAGTGCTGTTAAGTATGGCGGAGCTTCCGGACAAACCCTGTCCGTTCCTGTCGCCGTCGGGGTGTTCCGTATATGAAGACCGTCCGGAAGCCTGCCGCATGTTTCCGGTGGAACAGGGGGTCATCTATGATGCAGCTTCCGGCCGCAGCCGAAAAATTCACTTTTTCAAGCCTCCGGAATTCTGCCAAGGGGCCAGGGAACAAAGACAATGGTCCGTTGATGCCTGGATACAGGATCAAGGCGCCGCTGTATATAACCGGAAGACTCAGCGCTGGTCCGAGGTGAAATATCTCTTTCAGTCTGATCCCTGGGCAGGAGAAGGCCCCAATGGTCAGCGCGGGAAAATGGCGTTTATGGCAGCCTATAACCTGGATCAGTTCCGGGATTTTGTCTTTGGCAGCTCTTTTTTAAAGCGCTACAAAATGGCCTCTGCGTTGCGGGAGAAAATCAGAAAGGATGATGTCGAACTTCTGAAAGTCGGTCTGGCCTGGATTGAATTGTTCATATGGGGGAAACCATCGCCGTTGCTGCGGCCTTTTAAAAAATGACGGCGTCGCAGATTCCCCCCACTCTCTGGCGTCTGTACTGTATTATTCCAGTTCGCATTCAAACTGATACCTTTGTCAGCTTCGCTGTGCCGCGATTCGACGTACTGAATGTACAGTCTCATCGCTGCTCGCTTGCTTTCGCGGTCTCAGTCCGAA
>LKPX01000092.1 GCA_001443525.1 Desulfobacteraceae bacterium RAAP-1
TCCACGTCAGTAACAGCAACAGGTCTGCCGAATAGCGGCAGTACGGTTTATGTGCGTTTATATTACAGAATGACAGCAGGAGGTTCCTGGTTATATACGGATACGCTTTATAAGTCTTCTGGAGGTATTACTTCTCCGGCATCAGGATCAGTACTCAATTCAACATCTCAGGTATTTCAGTGGGCATCCGGAGCGGCGGAATACTATCTTCAGGTAGGATCGAGTGCAGGCGGCAACGATTATTATGACAGTGGTTCACTTGGGACATCTACATCAGCAACGGTTACAGGCTTGCCGACCAGCGGTAAGGTGGTATATGCGCGGTTGTGGTACAGAAAAACAGCCGGAGGAGCCTGGATATATGCCGATTACATTTATGGAGGCTTCAACGAGCCGTTTAAAGGTTTAGCATCCAACTGGTCTCAGGATTTTGGCGTCTGGAATGCTCAGGAATACTACAGTACTGTGGGAACGGCTGGATACAGCAATACCTCTACATATAACCAGACATATACCGATGTGGATTATTCCGCCAATCTGTTGCGTCTGGGAGAGAACAGCAGCGCCAACCGGCTGATTATCCGCGCCAGTGGCGCTGTAGGCTCAGATGGGCATTATGCCAATGAATATACGTTCCAGTATGACAGAAACGGGAACTTCAGTGTTTATAAACGGGTAAATGGTGTGCCAGGGATATTGCAAAACTGGGTATCCAGTTCGGTTGTCAATAAAAATTCGCAATGGAACACACTGCGGGTTGTGGCGATTGGCAATAATTTGTATTTTTATATCAATGGAACACGGGTCTGGTCTGGCAGCGACACCAGTCTGGCGTCTGGTGGCAGAGTCGGTGTGGGGATGTACCAGGATACAACATCCGCGGACAATGGGTTTTATGTGAACTGGGCGAATCTGGTAGTGCCGTCTGCATCTCAGGCGGCTGCGTTTTCGAGTCAGGAAACGCTTTCCGTGAGTAATTCACAATCATCGGGTGCTTCTTCCGGACTGTTGAATGGGAATCAGGATAAAAGCAGTCTGTAATTATACCGGGGCGGATTCATTGCGGCGAATCCGCCCCCCAGGGCATATGGAGCAGCCCCGTCACATCGAAATTGACCGGAATAATATACTTAAGCGGTTGCAAACTGCGTTTTCCTTAAACTCCCTCCCCCAGCGGGGGAGGGTTGGGGCGGGGGTATAAAAGCGCAATTTGAGACCGCTTGCAGTATAGTTTGTTTTTTCGCTCAGATTTATGGAGGAGGAACGCTTCGGCAATTTATGAATATTCACAATAGTTATCGATTATAGAGGACAGGAAATTGTCTGTTTATGTGTAACACATCGAAACTCACTTGCGGACGTTGGATGCCCGTTTTTTTATTGATGGTCAGTTTGCTTTTTACAGGTTGTGGCGCTGGTAAATGGGAAAAACCTTATACGCGGCCTTCCGATGTTCCCGGGGAAAATCCCTTTGTGCGCATCAATGTGCCGCCGGAAAATGCAGGCGGGGTTGAGGCCCAGAAACCGGATGATGCAACGCGTGGCAAACCTGCTGTTACGGAAGCCAAGATACCGAAGTCTGTCAAACATGTCGCCACCAATCCGACCTCCGACAGATTTACGTTTGGGCATAAATCCAGTAAATCTCAAAAAGAATCCGGTAAAGTGGTGCATGTAGAGCTGGCGTTTGATAATGCGGATCTGTATGAAGTGCTGGATGTGTCTCTGTATGACCTGTTCGGCCTTAGCTACATGGTGGATCCGACTCTCAAAACGACCGTTACATTGCATATCGTGGGGGATTACACCAGAGATCAATTTATCAGAGCATTCAATCAGGCGCTTCAGTTGAACAATCTTTCTATCGTTCTTGGAGCGGGAAATATTTACAAGATCATGCCCAAGGCCAATAACGCCGGAAGCGGGAATGCGCCGCTGGCCAATCCGGGTGAAAGAACTTCGGAGGGCGACATTACAAGGCTTTTTCGTCTGCGGTATGTGGGGGTTGCGGCTGCGGCCACCAACATTACCCCTTTTCTTTCCCGTGGTGCGCAGGTGGTTCAGGATACGGTGAACAATGCACTGTTGATTACCGATACGCCGGAGAATATTGCGAAGGCTGTGGCTATCCTGGGTGTCATTGATGTTGAGTATTTTTCGGATATTTCCTGGCAGATTTTTCCGCTGAAAGAAGTGGACGCTGCGACGGTGGCAACGGATCTGGACAGTGTTCTGAAAGCCGGCGGACTTTATAAACGCCAGGGAGCGGTTGAGGGCGGTTTTGAGATATTTCCTATCAAGAGTATGAACGCCGTTCTGGTGGTGACTCGCTGGCCATCCATTCTGAAGCTGGTTCAGGACTGGGTGCAGGCGATGGATCACATGACCGAGTCCGAAAGCAATGTTTATGTTTATTTTGTCGAGAACGGTTCTGCTGTGGATCTGGCAGATACGCTTCAGCAGGTATTCCTCGGGACTTCCAGTTCTAAATCCTCGAAATCCACCACGACCAAGTCTAAGAAAACTTCGTCGCTGAGTACAGGAATGGGGGGTACAGGCCTTTCTCAGAACACGACAACTCCGCAAAAACAGACAGTTGTCAAGCCCATGATATCGCAGGCAGGCAAAACCGGGTCCGGGAGCGATGAATTTTCTGGTGCTGTTGAAATTACACCGGATGAGGATAACAACGCCATTTTGTTCAGAGCCAATAGCCGTGATTACAAAAAGATTTATTCGGTGTTGAGACAACTGGATATTCAACCCAGAGAGGTGCTGATCAATGTCTTGATTGCCGAGGTGACGCTGACCGGTTCTACCAAGTATGGTGTGGAATGGCTGATGAAAACCAATATGCAGGGTGCGAGTACTGTGCAGGGGACGCTGGACAGCACCAGCTTTGGCGCCGCCGGCAACAGAGCGCTAACTACGCCGCTGGGTTCTGCGGACGGTTTTACGCTGGGAGTGTATGATTCTACAGATTTTTTAAGAGGACTTGTTTATGCACTGGGCAGCGATTCAGACGTTAATATTCTGTCATCCCCCAATATTCTGGCGTTGGACAATAAGGAAGCCACCATTGAAGTCGGTGATGAAATTCCTATGGTGACAGGAACGACCACAAGCGCTGTGGCGGGTTCCACTGTCACCAACACGGTGCAGTATCGAAAGACAGGGGTTTTGCTGACAGTAACACCTCATATCAATTCTTCGGGATTGGTCAAAATGGATTTGACGCAGGAGGTCAGCGATGTGGGAGATTTTGTGCAGGCGCTCAGCAATTATAAATTTCTGACCCGAAAAGCCGATACGTCTCTGGTGGTCAATGATGGCCAGACCGTGGTAATTGGCGGATTGATGAAATCCAACGTGTCCAACAGCCAGGCAGGAATTCCCTATCTGAAAGATATCCCCATTATAGGGTATCTGTTCGGAGGAATATCCAAAACAAAGACAAAGACCGAGCTGATCATCATGATCACCCCGCATGTCATCAAAAACAGGACTGAAGCAGATGAAATTACACGTGAGTTTTCCCAGAAGCTGAAATATCTGAAAGACAGCGGCAAGGAAAAAAAATAAGGGATCATTTTATCATGAATGTCCGCTCAGTTCATATGAACCCCCGACTGCGAAACAGCTTGCTTGCGATTTTCCTGATCTGTGTAACGGCAGGCGTTATCTACAGCAATACGTTCCAGTCGCCTTTCATGTTTGACGATCAGCACACGGTTCAGGAAAATCCCAGAATCCGGAGTCTGTCGAATTTTTATAATGCAGCTGTGCTGCAATCTCCGCGGCCGCTTGTAGATTACACGTTCGCTCTGAATTATCATTTTGGCGGACTGAATGTGTGGGGCTATCATCTGGTCAATCTGTTGATACACATTCTCAACGGGATTCTGGTGCTGTGGCTGTCCCGGATGATATTTTTGAAACTGTTTCCGGAAAATGATACTTCATTGGATATGATGGCCTTGTGCGCATCGCTGATTTTCATCGCGCACCCTCTGCAAACGGAGGCTGTCACGTATATTGCCCAGCGTTATGCGGCCATGGAATCCATGTTTTATCTGCTGGCAGTGATCGGATATATGAAGGCCAGAAACATGGATGCGCCGCGGGGGGCCGTTATCCGGAATCTCTGGTTTCTGATGTGTCTTGTCAGCGGTGTGGCCGCGTTTTTGTGTAAACAGAATGCCGCCAGTCTGCCTCTGGCCGTTCTTTTGATCGAGTATGTTTGTTTTGATCGAAGCTGGCGGGGGTGGCGGAAAAAGTTGCTGTGGATGATTCCGGGTACGGCGATTCTGGCAATAGCCTGCGCCTATAATATGGGGCTGTTTCGTCACAGCATTCAGTTGGGGAATCTTCTGGAAGATGTTTCCGGAATATCGCGTGAAACAAGGGAAGTCGGGCGATGGCAGTATTTGTGTACGCAGTTCAATGTTATCCCGGTCTATATCCGGCTGCTGCTGCTTCCAATTGCCCAGAATCTGGATTATCGCTATCCGATGAAAAACGGTTTTTTCGATGGAGCGACGCCGTATCTTTTTGTCTTTCTGGTGGCGCTGATTGCCGCGGCGTTTATGGCCAGAAAAAAGCATCCTGTCATATTTCTGGGAGTATTCTGGTTTTTCATTACGCTGTCGGTCGAGTCCAGTATTTTCCCGATCAGGGATGCTTTGTTTGAGCACAGGCTTTATCTGCCGATGGCAGGATTTGCCTGGATTGTCAGTTATGTCGTCATCAGGCTGCTTCCCGCTTTATGGATGCGTGCTGCAGGAGTTCTACATCGTGATTTGCGGCTTCTGCAGACAGTTTCTGACAGTTGTTCAGCCAATATGGCGGGTCCGTTTCTGTGGGCGCGCCGGTATGGAGTTCCGATGGTACTGGTGGTGGCGCTGGGCATGGCGACATATCACAGAAATGAGATATGGCAGGATCCGATAACGCTCTGGTCGGATGTCGCTCTCAAGAGTCCGGACAATTACCGGGGTATTACCAATCTGGCATATGCCCTGGAACTGCGCGGGGATTACAAGGCTGCTTTGGGGTATTATGATCGGGCGCTTCAATTGAATCCGGACTATTATTTTGCGCTGAACAATAAAGGCGCCTTGCTGGGTCGTCAGGGAAAAACGAAGGATGCTATCGTCCTTTTCAATCTGTCCCTGCATTTCAGGCCCAATTATCCGTCTGCGTTGAACAATCTGGGGGTGGCGTATGGATCCGAGCATCACATTGAAGCTGCAATCGATTATTTTAAAAAGGCTCTGGCGTTGCAGCCTGATTATCTGGATGCAATGCTGAATCTGGCCAACGCATTGATGGAAACCGGCAAACATGAAGAGGCGATTCAGCAGTACGAAGCTGCGTTAAAACTGTATCCGGACAATGCCAGTATCCATGTCAGGACGGGAATTGCTTTTCATTATATGGGTAAATATCAGGATGCGATTGCCCAGTATAACATGGCGATAAAGCTGGATCCCAGCAATGCGGAGGTGTATTTAAACAGGGGAAATTCACAGTCCGCTCTGGGACAATATCAGGACGCTGTCGTTTCGTATCAGGAAGCTGTCCGGTACAACCCAAAATCCGTGGAAGCCTATACCAACATGGGAGCGGCTTATCTTCGTATGAATAAAAAAGACGAGGCTGTGCAGCAATTCAGAGAAGCACTGAACATCAATCCGGCTATGCCGGAGGTTCAGGCAAACATGGGGGCGGTGTTGGCTTCGCAGGGCGCATATGCAGAAGCGTTACAGCATTATAGCGCTGCACTAAAACTGAAGCCGGATTCAGAAGCGATCCGGAATCAGATGATGCAGATCATTCAGAGGTCGGTAATGGTAAACCATCAGAATCCATGAATCTTCAGAGAGTTCCGCGCGGATGCAGATTCTCATGATGATTCTGATCCTGAAAAGTAGCAGGGATAGCTGCTAAAATCCAGCAATAATAATACTTGCAAAAAATTCTTTCATCAGATAGTGTCTTTACAAACCATCTATTGACGACTTCGTAAGAAGTCCGCACGTTGCGTTGCGCCGCATCCTTCGTCATTGCAGCGTACGACAAAGTACGCTGCATTCCTTGCGGATTTGCATGCCTTGCTTGCGAACATTTTACGAAGTCGTCATCTATTGATTTCGGTACGAATAAACGTGTATAACATTAAAAGTATATTATTATGAAAAAAGATATTAAAATCCTATTGATAATATTCGCGCTCTTTATTATACAGGTGCAGGCGGGTAATGCTCAGGGCCTTGATAAAGCGTCTGCGGATACAAAAGTGATCGCTACAGGAAAGAATTTTTCTGTGACAATGGCTGATGTGGAAAAAGTTAAAGAATTCTACAACAGAACGCCTATTCGTACGCTGGAAGCGGAGTATCAGTCGGTCACAGTTAATCTGTTGCTTTTTGTTCATGACGCCATGGAGCTGCATCTGGATAAAGAAGTGAAGATTCCTCCTGAAGGCCCGGAGTCTGCAGATTACTGGGTTTTGCTGGCGAATGCGTACTGGAAGCATGTCGTGGTTGATGGGTATCCTGTCAGTGACCAAGTCATTGAGTCCTATTATCGGGTGTATCCAGAAAGATTTGAGAAGAGCGGAGACGCCGCCGCAGAGTCAACGGTGTGCTTGCCTGTTGATCGTGAAATCTCTCAGAGGATTCGAATGCTCATCCTTAATAAGAGAAAGTCTGAGATATATCAGGAGCTTGTTGCTCGATTAAAAAATAAATACAGCGTCAAAACGATAGGGTTTAAATGAATAAAAGGAAATTGAACCGTTTTAAGTGGCTGGTGAGAACATTTGTTGTTGTCGGGTTGCTGTCGTCATGCGCCACATCATCGTATAAGCTTCCGCTGACTTATTCTCCGCAGGTTCATGAACTTCTGGCGGGAGGAGGTCATTTTTGGCCATCAAAACAATTTAAGGATGCTTTTGTTGATTATTGGACGTTGCGGTATTCTGGCAAGCTTGAAAAGGCTTACGAAAAAGAGGCGCCATACTTTCAAAATCTGGTGCCGTATGCCAGGTATAGAAGTGTATTCATGAATATGTCGAAAACCCAGTTGCTGGATGCGCAGGTACTCAGTGTCGAAAAGGTGAGGGATTGTTTTTATCAGATCGGGGTAAACTTTAAGATAAATTCCGCTGATGGCGAAGTTACGACCGTTTATTTGAAAGATGAGTGGGTTTATGTAGGAACGTCCTGGTATCATGTCATCCGGGATGGTATCCTTTTTCCGTCCGCGAGTTAGCCTGCCGGCGGATATTCTGTGTCGCTGGATAATGATGTTTTTATGGCGGTTCAGGTTGAAAATGTCTTGATAGAATTGGACTGGTGTGATATCAGAAAAAACATTCGATAATTTTGAGTGAAAGGAGGTGGGGGAATTAATAGGTTGATAAAAAGTTGTGTCGTAATATTTGATGGTTGTGTAAATAACTATTACAAGGGAGGAAAAGGAATGAAGCGTTTTTATAAAATGATGGTTTTTGTTGTGGCATTTCTTTCAGTTGCAAGCATGGGGTTTGCAAATACCTATAACGATCATGTCTATGTGTCTGCAAACGGAAAGGGGGATGTGCTTGTTTATCCTTTCTATATTGCAGCACAGGGTTGGCAGACGCAGTTTGATGTTGTTAATACCAGTGGGCATTCCGTAGTAGCCAAGCTGGTGGTTCATAGTGCTGCGAATAGTGTTGAGTTGCTGGACTTTTTGATTTATCTGTCTCCGTACGATATGTGGAGAGGTACGCTGAAGATTGATCCTACGTATGGATCTCAGCCGATTATGTACAGTACAGATAGCAGTGCTCCTTCGTCGAATTCGTCAGTCAGCTATTTTGCAACCGCTACCAATCCGATGGCTCAACCGCTTTCAACTTCTTTTTGTTCAGGGGATTCGAATCAGGCGGGTTATGTCGAGGTTATAGAAGCTTGGGCCGGTGATCCAGTATTTGCAAGCAAAACTGATAAGGAAGCGCGAGGGTTGGCTATTAAGAGTGCATATGATCAAGCCACGGTTTTTTCAACTATCGATACGCTTTCCGGAAGTATGGTTATCAATTATGCGCAGGGTGGGATACTTGCTGCAAGAGATGCCGTAGCCATGGCGAATTATAGGAATATCGCTTATCTGAAAACTGGAGAACTGACATATCTTGGAGAAAAATCAAGAAATAATGTCCAGGAAGTTGATTCTGCTTTGGCTAAAACTGCACTGGAATTGCCTTTTGATAATAATTCCACGGCATCATCTCTTCAGATAGTTACATTTCCTACCAAACAAACGCAAAATGTTGTAGGAGATTGTAAGACATTCGCTTATAAGAGTGCTTATTTTACTACTGGCAACGCAGTGTATAACACCACTCAGTATGACAATGAGGAGCAAACATCGGCAGCAAGTCCGTTTTCACCTGCGTCTTTATCGTCAAAAATGCCATCAGAGGTTAATTTCCTGCCCATTAGTGCAGCTTTTTCGTTTGGTTGGTTGAAATATGCATTTGACACTGTTTCTAATACTGGTTTTATTTATAACAATAATACAGGAGGGCAGCCATTGGGTTATACGGGAGCACCACTTATCCCGACAGTTGTTAAGATTATTAATGGCGTGATGACATTCACAAACGGTGCTTGGGATGATGGTGTTATCACAGGTACGATGGGTGGGGTTGCTGGCAATCCATCTGTAACGCTTTCAAACTATCAATATACTTCTGCTTTTGCGTCTAGCGTTCAGCCGTAACATGATTATATGATTATAGATTAAAAATGGGGGTAGAGCCTGTTGCCTTTTCATGGCTCTACCCTTTTTCTAAACTTGGCAGTATTTGCGTGCGTCTGTCTCAGTGATGTGATCAATCCCAAGTCAACCGCGTCCCCCATTATTTACGTTAAATTCATCCTGCTTTAGTGTTGTTGAAGTATTTTCTATTTTTATAATGTTTGTATTTTGACCTCGCATATATACATCTATTTTTCTTTTTCCCTTGTGAATAGAAGCAGATCTGTTTTTAAAAAGCATGGATATTGGTTTTCTGACATTTTCACTAATATTGAGTATGGGCAGCTTGTGAAAGCAATCAGTTTAAATCTGAAAGAGTGAGAAAAATGAACGGTTTCAGAAAAAATATCAAATTTGTTGTTTGCGCCCTCATTTTATTGGGGTACATAATGGTTGCGCCTGCAATCGGTGATGCTGGAGATGTATATCAATCATTCTATCAATATTCGCAAACTTTTTACTATTGCAGTGCGACATCTTGTACAGGTGGAACATCCGGTATTTGTTCAGGTTCACAATATTCATGCCCCTACACTGCGACTACGTTTAAAAATCAGTTTGATTTATCTGAACCCAGAATTTTTTGTCATACCGATGCAGCCTGTACGCTCCCGAGTACAATCTCTTATAGTATTTCACTTAATGGTATGGCAACTCCACATCTTCTCAGAATCTATATTCCAAGTGGAACAAAATGGTTGTATATTGCCACATATGGTATGGCACCTTACGGACTGATTGCTGCTGTTTCACAATTCGGCACGCCGCCGACGAGCAATGGCCCTCAAAAATATACTGATTTTTCTGTTACATCTGGTGATCCATACTATGTTAATATTGGTGGTTCCAGTTTGGCTCAACTCCGGAGTGGTCAACAATTTACAGTGAATGAAGGAGGAACTGTTATAATTGTCAAGAATTCTTCTGTGCCGTTGGTGACAACTGGCGGATGGCTGTACGTTAAATTGCTGCCTTATGATGGAAGTGAGGCAACTGATTGTCAGATATATTCAGAATTTGACAAAACCACATTTTCCACCTGGTACAATTCTGCCCAGTGGGATGCTTCTGGCGATCCTGTTGCGGCAACCTCGCCTCTTACCATTTCACCTGCTTCATTAGCTTTTGGAAATGTCACGGTAAATACCCCATCAATACAAAAAGTCACACTCACCAACTCCGGAACGACATCATTAACTGTAAGCAGTCTGCTTGCCTCGAATGCGGCTTTTGGGGTTGACTGGTCGCAGGGAACTATCCCAGCAAGCTCGAATCAGGCTGTCAATGTAACATTTACGCCACCTGCGGCGCAAAGCTATGCGGCTACGCTTACGGCGATATCCAGTGCAGGAAATGCGACTGCCTCTTTAACAGGAACCGGAATTGCTTCAACAAAACAGCTTACCGTTTCGCCGGCAGCATTGAATTTTGCTACAACATGGAATGGTGAATCCAGCCCCTTACCGCTTACTTTGTCCAGTACCGGTTCAAGCAATATCACTGTAAGCAGTATCTCTTCAGACAATAATATATTTGTCGTAGGTGATTGGAAGAGTGGAACTATCCCTGGAGCAAGTAATCAGACGGTATGGATCACGTTTAAACCATCTGAAAATAGACGGTATTATGGTACTGTCACCATTAAATCCGATAATCCAGGCGGTGATATCACAGTCTCAGTGTCAGGTGTTGGAATTGGACCAAAGGCTGCAATTGTAAAAGGTAATTTTTCCGACATACTGAAATTGGCGGACGTTGCTTTGAAGCCGGATAAATCATACACATCAATAAAATTTTTGAATGCAGCCGGCAATGCTTCTTCTTCAGCAGCCCTCGATACTTTCAATGCAATGGGTGGTGAGACGGTAAGTCTTGGAAGAAACAGCGAGTTCGATCTTGCTGTCGGTCAGTTTGCTGATACGGATGATAATGACAGAGTCTTGAAGGTCATGAGTGATACTAATGGCAATGTTCAGGATGTGGTGATTTACAATATAGATGGATCTTATACGCCTGTGGCTTTGTCGGATGGTGGATTTACCAATGTGTCCGGAATTCGTGCCGCCGCCGGTGCTTTCTCTGGTGAAAGCTCAAGGCGCAGTGATTTTGTGATTGCAGGCATTGGAAGTGATGGCAATTACCAGATCAAGTTTTATAAATATACAGGACAGTTGATAAATAAGTTTTCAGGTACGCTTCCATGTCAAAACCTCAGTATAGCGGTAGGTAGCTTTTATCCAGGCGATAATGATGTTGTGATTGCCATGCAGAATAAAGCCGGAACCCTGACGACGCTGATTCAACGGATTGATGGAACAATTATAGGCGGATTTAATAAAACGGGAAGTGGGACCGGCACGGATGCAATTTTAATGTCCGATGTCGATGTCGCAGTTTTGCCAGCGAATCCGGCAGTGAATCCTGGTGGGGATGGATATGCTGTTTCGGGAAGAATATCGGGAGGAACATCAGATGGCAAGCTGACGCTGATCAGCTTCGA
This sequence comes from Desulfobacteraceae bacterium RAAP-1, assembly GCA_001443525.1. Classification (GTDB taxonomy): domain Bacteria; phylum Desulfobacterota; class Desulfobacteria; order Desulfobacterales; family Desulfatirhabdiaceae; genus RAAP-1. The sequence goes on from LKPX01000092.1 coordinate 11,312, forward strand.
CAGCAGCAGTAACATGCTCCGTAACACCAACGGTGCTGCCTGCTCGGATGTTCATCTGACGTCTGTAAACAGTACAACATATTATGGTTATGCTGTTTCGTATATGAATTCGTCGTCTATGCCTTCAGTCGTTGTGTACGGTCAGGACGGAACCCAAAAGGGGGCATGGACAGGAACAGCTCCTGCATTGACCACTGATGTAGTAGGGCCAGATGATAATTATGGTATCTCTTTGCCGGTATTGATGTATCTGGATAGTGCCGGGAGTCAGACAGTGCTGGCGACTCCTCTTCAATGATGATGTGAAAATTGGGCTATGATCATCAATTAGTCCAGGCTGTACGGGCGAACCTGTGTGTTCGCCCCCCTCCAAAGGTAATAAAGGCATTTCACCCGGTTCTTTCGCCGAAACGATGATCAAAGCAGAAAATTGTATAGAGTCCAAATCGTGATTTTGAACAGCAATGTTAACGCAATGCTGTTTAAAATCATATGAGGTGATTTCCAACAAAGAACATCCTGTACTGGAATGTAGGGGGGATCTCAGATTTATATTCCGTCTTTGAGGGGGGCAGGGGGGCTTTTTGAATGGTATATTCTGTGTTGGAAACCCCCTTACGAAGTCGTCAGCATTGTTTGAGTAGAGAGGAAACGTATATGAAAAAGCCATGCAGTAATGCTGTTGTCCTGGCGTTGATGTTGCTGACAGGCGCCAGTTCGTCTGGCCTGGCAGCATCTTCTCCAATGGTGGAGCATCGTTTGTTTACACCGGGAGATGAGGTGCTGAATGCTAGCGGAGCTGCGGCCGCTCAGGCTGTGAACAATCAGAAGGTTGAAAAAGAGCTGTCTTTAACTGGAATCGTAATCACTCCGCAGGAGAAGAAGGCGATCATAAGGGATAATATCAAATCGCCTGAAGGTTCAAAAAACCGCTTCTATCATGAGGGTGATCAGATAAAAGATATGAAAATAAAGGAAATTCAGCATACTTATGTCATATTGGCAAGTCAGGACAGTACATTAAAATTAAGCCTGTACAGGGGAGATAAGGCCCGACCTGTCGCAGTGCCTATACCGCAGGAAACCCCGGCACAGAAATCGCCACAACCGGGAACTGCCGCACAAAATCAAACAACACCGCAGCCAGCCAATGCACAACCAACTGCTCAGTCGCCTCCGCTTCCCGCACCAGCGCCCAATGCAGGAAAAGGTAATCAGCCAGCCCCTTCTTCGCCATCACCTGGACCGGCCAGTGAAGCACAGCCAACCAACCCATTTACGGAAGCCTTACAAAAAGCGGCTGCGGCTAGATCCGCGCAGGGTACTGCGCAGGGTACGGGTGGTTTTGCGAATCCTTTTGCTATGCCTTCTGGAAACTGAAAAACTATATTTTCAGATGAAGCATCTGTGACGCCCTCGAAAAAAGTCGATTTTCAGACGACGGCTTTGTAAAATGTTCGCAGGCAAGGAGTGCAAATCCTGAGGAATGAAGCGTACTTATGGTACGCCGCAACGACGAAGGATGCGGCGCAACGCAGCATGCGGACTTTTTACGAAGCCGTCAAATTTTCTCTCCAAACATTTCGTGACGATATCCCTGTAGTTATGCTATAAGCGTGTGCGGTATGTCTCATTTATAGCTGTGACGGTATGCAGAATAGAAAACTGAATGACATTGTTCAAAAGATTGATTATGGTTGTTTTCTTAAAATAGCGGCAGCTCTGCCAGCGCAGATAGGTGCTTTTTTATCCTATTGGCGTGGTTTGTGGCAGTTCGTTTTTGATTATGACTGGAGATCCATGGCGCTGGGTAAAAATTATATCCGTAAAAATGTAAATAGCGCCATGAAGGAACTGCTTTCAAATCGTTTAAGAATCATTCCGGCGACTGCGGGTCGATTTCTGCACAACTCCAGAACGGAGTGGCAGGATTGTCTCTTTAAATATTCTGATGTGATGGACACGTTATACCGCAAAAGCCATATTGAAGGTGTAGATGAGCTTCTTGATATTCAAAAGCAGGGACGCGGCATTGTTTTGCTGTCTGCACATTATGACAGTTTTATTATGGGAATGGCGCTGCTTGGGATGAGCGGATTGAAAACGAATGTTCTGACATCGAATGTGGTTCAGGATCCTCGGATACATCCGGATGTGAGAAATTTTTTTGCTGAAAAATATTGGCTGATGGAAAAGTACACCAACGGGAAAATGGTTCCCTATGAAAACGGGCTGGATTTTTATGATCAGGCGCTGAATCGTGGCGAATCTGTGGTTATCATGGCTGATGTTCAAGGGAATAAATCCAGTATCTATATTCCCTTTCTCAGTCGCAGTTTCAGATTGCCAATAGGTGCATGGCGCATGGCTCAAAAAACAAACAGCCTGATCGGCGCCTATATGTGCAGCTATATATTTCCGGACGTGTATCACATTCAAATGCTCCCTCCCAGAGAGATAGACCGCGAAAGCCCTGAAAACACCCTGATCCCGATATATGCGTTTATTGAAAAAACCATCAGAAAACATCCTGAAAGATGGTTGGCTTCCGAGCATTTAATGAATTACGATAAAAGCCGGTCCATTCAATAACCTGCGATGAGAACAGCATATATTATACTCCCGCCATTTTCTGAATTATCTGCTGCTCCTTTTGTTTCTGAGTATTGTGTGTCTTTTATGAAAGATCAACTAAAGGATGCGGAAGCATATTTTTTTGATCATGACAATATTTTAAGTGCTGAACTTCAGAAGATATTGGCAGGGGGTATCGATGTCATTACCATTATCCATGCGTCTGTCATTGCCCTCAGATCATCCTTGTTGCAGATGACTCTGGCTTTTGACAACAAACAGATCGAAATTGTTGCACCGCTTCTGCAAAATGGTTCCGATGACCAAACACCCCATCCGCCGTTTCCATACAGCGATGAAGAAACATTCAGGGAAGTATCAAACGCTCTGATATCATTGAATGAAGCACATGTTCGAAGAGCAGATTCTGTTTCCAATGAAATTTTTTCATGTGCAGCATCATTCATAAAAAAGATTCCAGAGAATCTTCCGATAAATGAATGGATACATCACCCGTTGTGGATGGAAACGCCTAAATACGTGGCAGAAGGCAGCATCGCGCATTCTTTTGCGGATTATCATACGCATATACGCGAAGACCTGATACGCTTGATACCGCATCATGTCCACAGTATTCTGGATGTTGGATGCGGAGAAGGGGCGTTGGGGCGTCGGATGAAACAGGTCCTGCCGGAAGTAAAAATATTCGGTGTGGAAATTGACGCGCATGCGGCCGCGCATGCAGCGCCAGTGTATGATCACATTTATGTTATGCCGGCGGAAGATCTGCAAATTTCAGAACCGCTTGACTGTATCATATGTGGTGATATTCTGGAACATCTGAAAGACCCCTGGATGTTTCTGAAAAAGCTTCACACGCTGCTTCAGCCGCAGGGGGTTGTCATCGGCAGCGTTCCCAACGCAGGTCACTGGACGGTGATTGAAGGGCTTATTAAAGGACGTTTTAGTTACATTCCGGCGGGCATTTTGTGCTGGGACCATTTGAGATTTTTTACGAAAGAAAGTCTGTGTGAAATGCTGCATAAGGCTGGATTTCAGATATCGTATCTCGATAGTGTTCAATCCGCCTTAAGTCCCAGAGGGGAGCAATTTGTTCGATTGCTTGAAAAGACCAACATAGGCGATAAATTGTCTCTGACGACAGAGCAGTTCCTTTTTCGGGTGGGAAAATAATATATCAGCATCGATAGGTATGAATAACTCATGATTAAAAAATGGATTGTTGCGCCATTTTCTTATAAAACATTGTTTTGGGGATTTGTACATCAGGAAATCAAGGCCAGATATGCCGGATCCATTGGCGGGCTTCTCTGGAGCATCCTTACCCCGCTTATCAACATGCTGATCTACTTTTTTGTGTTTTCGATTATTTTAAAAATAAAGATAACGCCAGCAGACACCGGTACAGATAGTTTCGTGATATATTTGCTGGCAGGGCTTTTGCCGTGGACAGCTTTTGCTGACACCATATCATCGAGCGCTGCGATGTTTCTGAGTAAGGCAAATCTGATTACAAAAGTGGCGTTTCCACTTGAAGTCGTGCCGATTGCTGGCGTTCTGGTGGTTTTTATTTTAGATGGTATGGGATTTGGGCTGTTCCTGGTGTACCTGACAATCAAGGGATATGCCAGCATGAGCTGGCTGTTCTTACCCGTTGTTACGGCCGTATTTGCTGTGTTTGCACTGGGTCTTGCGGTATTGATTGCAAGCCTTTCCGTATTTATTCGGGATATTCAGCAGGTATTGGCCAGTATTCTGACTATCTGGATGTACATAACACCGATAATATACCCTGCGAAGATGTCTCCGCCGTTTTTTCAGCCATTTTTGCAAATGAATCCCGCTTATGCTTTTATAGAACTGTATCATCAGATACTGCTGCAGAATACCATCTCCTATCAACTGCTGGGGCAGGCGGTAATTTGTGCAATGCTGTCTTTTTTATGTGGAATATGGTTTTATGAGCGATCGAGAAAAGCTTTTTCGGATGTATTGTAAATCGAGCTGTCGAGAGTGAATATGAATGCTGTTGAAGCGGATAATATCTCAAAATCGTACCGGGTTTATCTGAAACCCGTTGACAGGCTGAAAGAAGCGTTGTTACGACGCCCCTTTCATCAGGCGGTAACATCTCTGTATGATGTCAGTTTCAATGTTCCCATGGGTGAAACCCTGGGTATTATTGGTGAAAATGGGGCAGGTAAATCCACACTGCTTAAAGTACTGGCAGGGACGACAGAGCCAAGTTCAGGCCAATTGAAACGAAAGGGAAGAGTTGCGGCATTGCTGGAATTGGGATCAGGATTTCACCCTGAGTTTTCAGGCCGCGCCAATATCCATCTGAACGCAGCGCTTTTAGGTCTGACAGAAAAAGAAATATCCGAGCGTGAAGCCCCCATCATTGAATTTTCGGAATTGCAGGATGTCATCGAACGGCCTGTCAAAACATATTCGTCGGGTATGTATGTGAGGCTTGCTTTTTCAATCGCAACCAGTGTGGATCCGGATGTGCTGATCATCGATGAAGCATTAAGCGTCGGTGATCAAAGATTTCAACAGAAATGTGTTGAACGGATGATTGGTTTCCGCAATTCTGGAAAAACAATTATTGTGTGCAGTCACAGCATGTATATGATTAATGAACTGTGCGCCAAAACGATCTGGCTCAATCATGGGCGGATATCCGCATATGGAAAGACTTCAGATGTCATTTCCAAATATCTGGCGTTTCTGGAAAACAGGGATGCGTCGAATCCTGAAAAACAAGTGGCTCCTGTTGGAGGACAAATTCCAGAAGTGATTATTGACGCCGTCACATTCTGCGACCAGTCTGATCACGAAGTGTCATTCGCCAAACAATTTTGTCCTCTGAAAATCAAAATCTCCGCCAGAAGTACGATGGGTGAATATGCCGGGCATATGGGCATCGGTCTTGAGAGAGCTGACGGACAGATGATATTTGTTACCACAACCAAGCATCAGGGGCTGGAGCCGGTGCGCTTTTCAGGACAAAAACAAATCGAGGTGACGATTCCTTCTTTCCCGATACTGAAAGGGGCTTATCGCGCAAAGGGTATCGCCGCCGATGAACATGGTCTCAGGGTCATCTATGAATGCTACAGCGATCCAATTTTGATTGAGAGCGATTATCCGGAACTTGGAATGGTCTGGATAGAGCATCAGTGGAAATCTTGACAAGATATGACTGAAAAAAGAAACTCCTGTAACCGTTTTCAGTATCATCTTTATGGCGCTGAAAGGTGAATAATTCCAGTTCGCATTCAAACTGATACCTTTGTCAGCTTCGCTGTGCCGCGATTCGACGTACTGAATGTACAGTCTCATCGCTGCTCGCTTGCTTTCGCGGTCTCAGTCCGAATGCT
>LKPX01000093.1 GCA_001443525.1 Desulfobacteraceae bacterium RAAP-1
CAATTACTCTTATAGCCTATCGGCGTACAAACCCCCAACAAGACGCTAATTAAGTATGGCATATCGGACATTCAAACCCTATCCAGATAACGACCCAACTGAAATTTGCGATCATAGGATATTCCAGCAAGCATTCGGACTGAGACCGCGAAAGCAAGCGAGCAGCGATGAGACTGTACATTCAGTACGTCGAATCGCGGCACAGCGAAGCTGACAAAGGTATCAGTCTGAATGCGAACTGGAATGACAATAAAAAATGCCGGATGAGCAATTCATCCGGCATTTCGTTATATCTGCATAGCCGTATTCTGTTATACGCTCAATGCCCCCGCCATTAAATCTCCGACCATTTTGGTGAAACGGGACGGATTGTCCAGTTTGCCGCCTTCGCTGACAACCGCCATGTCATACAAAAGGTCGCTGTAGTCTTTTAAAACAGGGTTGTCCCGGTCTTTGTCGTAAATAGCCTTGATTTTTGTTACCAGTGGATGTTCCATGTTCAGTTCCAGAACCCGTTTGACTTCAGGGGCTTTCTGGCCGGTGGATTTGAGAATCTTTTCCATATAGGCGCTCATGTCATAGGCATTTCCGGACAAACAGGAAGCAGAGTCTTTCAGGCGCGTGGAGGGAACGACTTCCTTGATTTTGCTTTCCAGTCTGGATTTGATGAAACCAAACAGCGCATTGAATTCCTCTTTTTTGCTGTCGTCCACCTTGTCAATGTTCAGATCGCCTTTTTCAGCGCTCTTGAAGGATTTGCCTTCGAATTCAGTCAACGATTGCACCACCCATTCATCAATGGGATCCGCCATCAGCAGCACTTCAAGATCTTTTTCCTTCAGTTTTTCCAGATGAGGGCTGTTCAGCAGCGAAGTCATGTTTTCGCCGGTGATATAGTAAATATCTTTCTGTTCCGCTTTCATGTTGGCAATATAATCAGTGAGTGAAATCATTTTGCCATCGGATTTGGTGGTCTGGTACCGGGCCAGACGGGCGATCTTGTCACGGTTTTCCGAATCGGTATGAATGCCGATCTTAAGAATCGATCCGAATTCCTTATAGAATTTTTCATAGGTATCCTTCTCCATGTTGCCGAGAAGCTCCAGGAGTTTTTTAACCAGATTCTTTCGGATGTTTCTCACCAGTTTGTCCTGCTGCAGGATTTCCCGGCTCACATTGAGATTGAGATCCGGCGCATCCACCACGCCTTTGACAAAACGGAAATATTCGGGCATCAGGTCTTCACAGTCATCCATGATGAAAACCCGCTTGCAGTAAAGGTTTATGCCGTGTTTGTGCTCCGGATTGAACAGATCGAAAGGCATCTGCGAAGGGATATAAAGCAGTGCGTGATATTCGGTAACGCCTTCCAGCTTCATGTGAAGCTGTGTCAGCGGCGGATTCCAGTCATGGCTCAGATGTTTATAGAATTCCTCGTATTCTTCCTGGGTGACATCCTTTTTATCTTTGATCCAGATAGCTTTCATGGAATTCAGGGTTTCTTCGCGCATCACCTTGCGGGTGGCCTTCCCGACAGGCTTGCCTTCCTTGTCCAGCAACTGTTCAGCTTCGGGAATCGGTTCATCCCTTTCCACATCCATGACAATGGGGTAGCTGACAAAATCCGAATGCTCTTTCACAATCCGGCGAATCGTCCATTCTTCCGTATAGTCCGTCTCGTCTTTCTCTTTTTTCTTCAGATGCAGGGTAATGGTCGTGCCGCGGGAACGTTTGGTGGCTTCTTCGATGGTGTAGGTGCCGTCGCCGTGAGATTCCCACAATGTGGCTTTGTCTTCACCGGCAGCACGGGTCAGGAGGCTTACCTTGTCGGCAACGATAAACGAGCTGTAGAATCCAACACCGAACTGTCCGATCAGTTCAGGCGTCAACGTGTCCTGCTGCTGGGTTGACGAGATGGCTTCGAGAAACGCCGCTGTACCGCTTTTGGCGATGGTGCCGATGTTTTCCATGACTTCGCTGTAGGTCATTCCGATGCCGTTGTCGGAGATTTCGATGGTTTGTTTGATGCCATCCGGAGTTATCTTGATTTTGAACTCCGTGTCGTCCCCGAGTATTTCCGGTTCTGTCTGTGCCCTGAAGCGGAGCTTGTCAATAGCGTCCGAGGCGTTGGATATCAGTTCTCGCAGAAAGATATCCTTGTTGGAATACAGAGAGTTAATGATCAGGTTGAGCAGTTGTTGAACTTCGGTTTTAAATTGAAGGGTTTCTTTTTTTGTGGACATACCATCTCCTGTTTGCAAAATGGAATTGAACTGTGATAAACGGGGAAAATCGAAACTATATTGTAAACCATAAATTTGTCAAAAATATGGGGTTGTTTTTATAATTGTCAACCCTGAAGATTGTAGCATGATGGTCTGTGTTCAGAGCAAAAAATCGCTGCCGTTACGTTAACAGCTTCAAATGCTGAAGTGCAGAGATGGGGGAGGATTCAGAATGAAAATTCGGATCGCAGGGGCCATGCTGCTGATGATGGTTTGGGCGCCGTTCGGGATGACGGTTGCAGCGGCGGACGTCCAGCAGCCCGAAGTCAAACGGGTTGAAGATGCTGTCAAGATTATCAAGACATTTACAACCATTCCTGAAAAGGGGATTCCGCCCGCGCTGCTAAGAAATGCGCAGGGGATCGCTGTTTTTCCGGATGCGTTCAAGGTTGGTTTTATTGTAGGAGGCAACTACGGGAGAGGTGTTCTTTCTATCCGTGACCGCAAGAACCGCTGGACAAATCCTGTGTTTGTTACAATGGCCGGAGGGAGTCTTGGCTGGCAGATCGGAGCTCAGTCCGCCGATATTATTCTTGTTTTCAAGACACGAAAAAGCATCGATGAAATTACCGCGGGCAAAGTCACGTTGGGAGCGGATGCGTCGGTAGCTGTCGGGCCTGTGGGACGTCAGGCCGCAGCCGATACGGATACGGGGTTTCAGGCGGAGATATATTCATATTCCAGAACCCGGGGGTTGTTTGCAGGCGTGTCCGTTCAGGGGGCGGCGCTTGAGATTGACTATGACGCCATTGTCGGATTTTACCATAACACCAGAATTGGCGCTCGCGATATTTTTGACAATCCTGATATCAAAGCGCCGCAGGCGGCTTCTGACTTCAGAAAGACGCTTTCAGATCAAACACGATAACAGCTTAGGAGAGGTATCCGGTTGTCTGCATTCATTTCACTTATAAAAATGGCTGCCATACTGGCGGCGGCGGCGCTACTGGGAAACTGGTTCCTTTCGGAACTGAAGGCAGCGAGAGCGCAAAGAAAACCCTGGTATGCGCCCTATGTGTCGCTGCCGGGAATCTTGATTATCATTGCCGTATTAATACCTGTTGTACTGCGGATAATGCGTTGGTAATTCCTGTGTTTGCAGGTAATGAGGGAGATATTTCATGACGTTCTCATGTGAACAACGCGTATCCGTTCAGGAAATGGGGGAAAATCTGGCGAATTTTTCACTGGATCGCGAAAGTATTCTGTTCGCCATAAGCAGGCTGCCCGAAGAAAACGCCATCAACAGGGTCAACGTAGAGTATGAGATCCATCTTCTCAAAATATTAAGCGTTGGATGGGCGATTTCATATTTTATGGAAGATCGTTCCGAGAAAACGCCCTTGATGGAGAGATTCTGGCAGGTGCTCTTTGAGTTTTCCAAGAACATTTCATCCGTGACATCCGCTTCTATCGGAAAGGAAGTGGATTATTTCCGCACATTGAAAGAGCGCATCGATATTTATGTCAAGGCTATTTCTGCAGTTCCCCATTTGACGGACCCGGCGTCTGTCATTGGCCCTACGTTTGCGGCTCTTTGTGAGAACGCTGACAATGTTCACGTCATTATGGCCGGCAACCGGGTGTTTCATCTGGCGCTTGAAGGGGTGAAATTTTATCTGGAATCTGTTTTCAGCAGTAATGCAGAACCTGTTGCGTCCTGATGTCCGATACTTCTTCTGTTACCCATTTCGGTGTGTTGCGCCATGCAATTACAGAGTGGAACCTGACGCGGCGTCTCCAGGGGCGGGAAGACAGTCCGCTGACGCCTGAGGGCGAAAGCCAGGCGCTTGGCTGGGGGCGACTTCTGGCGCAATATTCCTGGCACCGGATACTTTCCAGCGATCTGGGACGGGCTCAGAAAACGGCGGCATTGATTAATCGCACGCTGCATGTTCCGTTGTCGCTGAATCCAGGGCTTCGGGAAATGGACTGGGGGCAATGGACCGGCAGAACGCTGGCGGAGATTCAGCGGGAATATGCGCCGCAATGGAAGATGCAGATTGAGGCGCAATGGTTTTTTTGCCCGCCGGGTGGCGAGTCTCATGAGGCGGTATGGAAGCGAGGTCGTCAGGCGCTGGCGGAAGCATCCGGCACCTGGCCCGGAGAAAATATACTGGTGATTACCCACGAAGGCATGATCAAGAGCCTGATGTATCACAAAAGCACCGTTTCCGCAGTTCCAAAGTCAGAGTTAAATCCACGTCCATACTGTTTACACCAGTTGACATTTAGCGGCAGTACGCTGGCCGTGATTCATTCCAACTTCGTGGATATGTCCTGCGTCTGTGAGTGAGAAAATGCGTATGCTGTCTGAAAATTACTCCCGAATACATCGGTTGAAGCAGCATGGTATTCTTGTCGCCGCGATGATGGTTTTCGCGCTGTTTCTGGTGTCCTGCGCCGGAAATACCGCCGTGATGCAGCCGGATACGGCGCTTGCCGATCCTTCGAAGATACACTGGTTTCCCAGAGTCGAACCGGAAAAACTCCTTCACCAGAAGGGCGTTTACTTTATCGACGGTCTGAAGGGATATCCGCAAACGACGGATTACACCTGCGGACCGGCGGTATTGATGGAAATATCGCGATTTTATCACCTGAATCACATTACTCTGAATTCTGCCACTGAGATGAGAATCGCGAACGAAGCCGGCACCCGAAGCCTGGATGTGATAGCGTCCGGCGGCAAACCCGGCACCGCGCCGGACGAGATGAAACGCTGGCTGGAGACGCACGGATTCGATGTCCGGCTTACCTATGAGGACAAGGAAGATGGAAGTGCGTTGCAGCAACTCAAAGAAAATATCATGAAGGGGATTCCCACCATCGTTGAATGGGCGTATCTGGGAGGACACTGGGAGATCGTGGTGGGGTATGATACCCGAAACAATGACAACCCGTGGGACGATGTTCTCATCATGGCGGATTCATACGATAAATATGACGATTATCCGGATGGATATTCCTTTGTCAATGCCAACAGTTTTTACTGGCTGTGGTACGATGCCTTCTACTTTGATAAGTTGACCTGGAGAACCATGATTACAGCGACGCCCCACACACCGGCGAAATGAAAATCATCTATTACTGCCAGCATGTTCTGGGAATGGGGCATTATTTTCGGAGCCTTGAAATCTGCAGAGCTTTCAGCGGCCATGATGTCATTCTGGTGTCCGGCGGCATGTCGATGGATGCAGTGGTTCCAGATCATGTCCGTGAGGTGGCGCTGCCCGATCTGCATATGGATCCGGATTTCAGCAGATTTGAAACCACTGCCGGTGCTTCAGGAGATATCGACAATGTCAGGCATATCCGTCAACGGATGCTGCAAGAGTTGGTCATGTCCGAATGTCCGGATGTTTTTATGGTGGAATTGTTTCCATTCGGGCGCAAGGCATTCGGGTTTGAGTTGATGCCGGCGCTGGCGGCTGTTCACGAGGCACTGCACCGCGTTACGTGGGTGGTGTGCAGCCTTCGGGACATTCTGGTTGAAAAAAAAGATGTCCAGGCGTACGAAGACCGGGTGGTGACGCTCTTAAACCGGTGGTTCGATGCTTTGCTCATTCATTCAGATCCCAGTCTGGTGCGGCTGGATGAAACGTTTTCCCGGATAGCGGATATCCGGATTCCCGTGATTTATACAGGGTTTGTCACACCGCACCCTCAGCCGGAAGATCGAAGCGCCATTCGGCGCCGTCTGGGTATCGGGGATACAGATACACTGATTGTGGCCAGCGCCGGGGGAGGCCGGGTGGGGTTTGCGCTTCTGGATGCGGTTTCCCGCGCGGTTCAGACTCTTGCCAATAATACCGTCTATCTTCAGGTGCTGACGGGGCCGTTTATGGAAGAGGCTGAGGTGCAAACGCTTCAGAAAATGGTTTCAAGTCGAATCTGGATTTCACGATTTGTACCGGATTTTCCCGCATGGCTGTCCGCCGCCGATCTGTCTGTCAGCATGGCTGGATACAATACCTGCATGAACATTATGGCGGCAGGGGTACGCTCTCTGGTGTGGCCGTTTTCCCAAAACCGGGAGCAGAGGCTCCGCGCCGAAAAAATCGCCGCCAAAGGCGGGATGCGGATTCTTAAAGATACAGATCTTAAGCCGGAGCGTCTGGCCGAACTCATCACACAGTCGCTTTCGGATGCTGTCCGACGTGAATGCGGCATGAATCTGAACGGTGCGGCATACACGGCAGAGTGGGTTGACGGCTGGATCGAAAACGGAGATTCACCTCATGTATCGTAGCGTATCCGCTGTCTGGAAGATACCGCCTGAAATCGTCCGATCGCAATTTGAGGCCGGTATCAAGCCGCTCATCGTTTCCATGACAAAATGCGCGCCGGTTCGTTTTTTTTTCAGAGCCGATGATGTCGGTATTCCCGGAAAGAAATTTTTACGTCTGATGGAGATTTTCCATCACTTTCAAACGCCGCTCAGTCTGGCTGTGGTGCCTGCCTGGGTAACTCTGGAGCGCTGGGAGATCTATCAAGCGCTGGATCGTCTGTCACCGGAGCTGTGGTGCTGGCATCAGCACGGGTGGCGTCATCTCAACCATGAACTTCAGGGGAAAAAACAGGAATTCGGACCGGCGCGTTCTGAGGAACAGATTGAACGGGATATTCTATCCGGACGTGACAAGCTGAAACGAATCCTTCATGATCGCTTTACGCCGGTGTTCACGCCACCCTGGAATCGTTGTGATGTCCGGGCGCTTGCCATTTTAAAAGAGCATGGATATCTTGGGGTTTCGCGTCATTGGCGCAGCCTGCCTCCGGCGCCGGACGGGCTGCCGGATTTTCCGGTGATGGTCGATCTTCACACCCGTCGTGAAGCAACACCGGAAGCCGGGTGGAAAGCGCTTCGGGAGGAATTTTCCGCGTCGGCCGCCGCCGTTTCCGGCATCTGCGGGATCATGATTCATCACCAGCGAATGAACGCTGCGGCGTTCTTGTTTCTGGAACTGCTTCTTCATGCGATTCAGGACACCGCAGCCGTTCAGTGCCTGCATCTGGGCGATCTGGTGCATCATGCGTAACGCCATTGTCATTACTTCCATTTTCCCGCCGACGCCGGCGGTCCGTCAGTGGGCTGCCTTGAGCGATTGGCGTGTGGTGGTCGTGGGAGACCGGAAAACGCCGGAAAATTGGCGGTGTGAGCCGGTCGCGTTTGTTTCTGCGCGGGCCCAGGAAGCAGCGCCGTTTCGTATTGCGGGGCGTCTTCCCTGGAACCATTACGCCCGTAAAATGCTGGGATATCTCATGGCGGCTCAGCAGGGGGCTCAGGTGATCGTGGATACCGATGATGACAATATCCCGAAGCCGGACTGGTCTTTCCCCGATTTTGAAGGAAGTTATTGTGTTTTGCCGCAGGGCCTGGGATTTATCAACATCTACAACTATTTTACAAGGCAGCATATCTGGCCGCGAGGGTTCCCTCTTCAGCGCATATCTGGGGCGTCCGCCCGTGCAGAGAATCATCAGGTGCGGACAGCACCGGTTCGGGTTGGAATATGGCAGGGGCTGGCGGATGGCGATCCGGATGTGGATGCCATCTATCGCATGACCGTGGGAGCGCCCTGCTGTTTTGACAATAAAGCCCCTGTCGTGCTGGATACCGGAACCCTTTGCCCTTTTAATTCCCAGAACACGGCGTTTGTCCGGGAAGTTTTTCCGCTGCTCTATCTGCCGGCGTCGGTCAGCTTCCGGTCCACGGATATTATCCGGGGGCTGGTGGCGCAGCCTGTCCTCTGGAGCGCCGGTTATCGTCTGGGGTTTACGGGTGCAACCGTGGTGCAGCATCGAAATGAACATGATTATCTGGTGGATTTCGCATCAGAAATTCCCTGTTATCTGTATCCCGAAAAAATCGCTGATGCGGCGCAGCGGGCGGTGCGCTCAAGTGATTCGCCGGAAGATAATCTCTACAGCGCCTATGAAAGCCTCGTGCGCTGTGACATGATCCCGGCGAAAGAACTGGAATTGCTGTCCGACTGGATTCGGGATATCCAGGATGTTATGAAAGCATCATGAACACGGCTCGTATTCAGGCCATGCTGGTGACGGATCTGGACGGTACGCTGCTGGGTTCCGGCGGCAGATTGTCTCCGGTGGACCGAGAAGCGCTCATGGCGCTGGAAGCCTTCGGCGTGGCGCGGGTCGTTGCCACAGGGCGGTCCTTATACTCCTTGCAGCAGGCGGTGGGCAACGATCTTCCGGTCGATTATGTCGTTTTTTCAATGGGCTCGGGTATCATTACATATCCGGAGGCGCGTCTGATCCGGAAAGTGGATATGATCCCTCAGGAAGTATCCGGAGCCGTCGAAATTTTCATGGGGCTTGAGCTGGATTTCATGCTGCATCAGCCGGTTCCGGACAATCACTGCTTTAGGTATCATGCAACGGGCAGGGACAATCCGGATTTTTACAGACGGCTTCAGCGTTACGAAAAATTCGCCCGGCCTCTGGAGCATTTGCCGCATGTATGGGGGCCGGCCTCTCAGTTGCTTGCCGTTGTTAATCATGATACCATAAACGCTGTGATGCCGGTATTGCGGCAGCAGTTGGCCGGCTACAGCGTGATTCGCTCCACGTCTCCTCTGGATGGCGTTTCCGCGTGGGTGGAGGTGTTTGCCCGCGGGGTCAGCAAGAGTCAGAGCGTTGGCTGGCTTGCGGAGCGGCTGCATGTTCGGCGGGATCATATTGTTGCTGTCGGCAACGATTACAACGATCTGGATCTTCTGGAATGGGCGGGAACCGGTTATCTGGTGGACAATGCCCCTGCTGTGCTGAAATCCCGGTTTCCTTCGGTGGCGTCCCATGACCATGGGGGTGTTGCAGAAGCTGTCCATCGCTGGTTAATATCTCACTTTATTTGAAATGAAAGGAGAATATGCATGAGTGAACATCCGTCAACGATATCGAAAGATTTTGAAACAGCCCTGAATGTGGGCAGGCCTCCGGTCATTCGGCAATTGTTTCCCAATTCCAAAGCCTTGATTGTCAGTGGAAAATTTATTGATCGTGCGATGACAGCCAAAGGAAAAGCCATTTCAATGGCGGCAAACGGAAGAAATATTTTTGTCATCCGCGGCGCGCTTCGGGCGGCTCAGCGGGCCAACTCCGTGATCATTATCGAAATTGCCAGGTCTGAAGGCAATTATTGTGCGGTCAATTTCTGGAATATCGCCCGGCAGGTGGACGCCCTGTGTAACGAGATGGGCATTACCATCCCGGTCGCCATCCATGCAGATCATTACGGAATCAAATCCCAGGAGGATATCGCGCCGGCAATGGTGGAAATTCCTACCATATTTGAAGCCGGCATCACCTCTATCGCTATCGATGCTTCCCACATGCCGGACGCCCAGAATCTTCTGGCCAATATTGCATTGAACCCCTACATTCCTAAATGGGCGGGGCTTGAAACCGAGGTCGGTGAAATCAAGGGCAAAACAGGATTATCCACCATCGAGGAAGCCATGTTTCTGATTCAGGGCTTAAATGCCCATGATATTTTCCCGGACTGGATAGCGCTCAACAATGGCACAACTCACGGTATCGAGGCCAGCGACCAGGGAATTCAGGTGGGTCTGACCCAAAGCATTCACGAGGCGTTAACACCCTATAAAATTTCCGGTGCGCAGCATGGTACTTCCGGAAACAATTCCGACCGTCTCCGTGAAATCGCCAGATTGACCCGAACCACCAAGGCCAACGTGGCCACAGCTCTTCAGATGATTTCCTGGGGGCTTGAAGTCAATGACTACGGAAATGCCATTCTGGATGCCGACGGCAATTTTATCAAGATTCCAGGGGAAGGGGTCGCAGAAGACATGTGGCAGTCCATGGTGGCCTATGCCAACGCCAAGGGCTTGAAAAAAGGTGATTACAAAAAGCTGAATCTTCCGTTTGAAAGCAAACTTCTGGGGCAGCCCAAACCGGTTCGTGACCGTATGGCCAGACGGGTGGAGGATTTTGTGTATCATATGCTCATGGATGTGTTCAATGCGGGGAATACAGCGCCACTGGCCATCGAGGCTATTCTGGCGGCAGGTTCCTGCGATCCAGGCGCCAAGATATCCCGTTTAGAGGATCCGGCTGCATGGACGCCTGAAAAAATTGCGGCCCACGCATTGATCACAGGCGCGGATAAAGGCGCCAAAGGTAATTTTGATGACTGATATGGTGCGGGAGGAATGCTTTATGACAGAGCCGCTGATTATCCCCGATGAATATCAGGGTTCCCTTAAGAGACTGCTGAGCCGGGCTCCGCTGGAACAGCGCAGTGACGAGGAACTTCAGAAATGTCTCCTCATGTATCTGAAACTGGGGGGCGAGAAGCTGGCCCGCCATCATGTCGATATGTTGAAAAAAACCTTTCCGGATCAGATGGTATTGATCAAACGACATATTCGGGATGGCGAAGAGGAGGATATTGATGATGAAGGCGCAGCAGATGACGGCGAAAGAGACGGCGAATATCATTCGGACATGAGTTCAAACGATCCGATGGCTTCTTTGGATTGATCAGCCTTATGTGATAATCTGGCGCCGGTTGCGTTTTGTAAGATTCATTGCAAAACGCAACCGGTCGCACTTTGAAGTATATGGTGACCCCGGTAAACTTTCATCAAACGGCGGGGCTTCTGTTGTCTTGATAGACGGCGATAACTTCGCAAAAAATCCGCTGTTACATACCGCCTGTCACTTTTTCAGCCGTACTGCGACGGATCTGGCGTGGGCGCCCAGCCCTTCGATGTTGGCCAGACGGAGAATATCCGGCGCTTCCTTTCTGAAGGCTGTCTCTGAATAATGGAGCAGACTGGTTTTTTTGATAAAATGATCCACAGACAGTGCTGAAGAAAATCGCGCGGTCCCGGCGGTCGGCAATACGTGGTTGGGGCCTGCAATATAGTCTCCGACCGGTTCCGGCGTGAAACTTCCCATAAAAACAGCGCCGGCGTTGCGAATAAGCCCTATATGCTCCAGTGGAGAGGCGATGTGGAGTTCAAGGTGCTCCGGAGCGATCGCATTGGCCAGCTCAAAGGCCGCCGGCATATCCTCCACCACAAAAACAGCGCCATAGCGTTCCAGCGATTGTCTGGCGATATCCTGACGCTCCAGCGACGGCAGCTGATCGTAAACGGATTTCAATACCTGTTCGGCGACCTCCGAAAAAGGGGTCACTAATATGGCGGATGCCATGGGGTCGTGTTCTGCCTGTGACAGCAGATCCGCCGCCACATATTCAGGATTTGAAGTTTTATCCGCAATAATCAGGATTTCGCTGGGACCTGCCACCATATCTATACCCACAGTTCCCGCCACCATTTTTTTGGCGATGGTGACGTAGATGTTGCCTGGCCCGACAATGACGTCACATCTGGGAATCGTTTGTGTGCCGTAGGCAAGCGCTGCGATAGCCCAGGCGCTGCCGACTTTATACACGGCATCCACACCTGCCCGCCTGGCGGCAACCAGCAGGTGCGGATTGATTGTTCCGTCCGGTGTGGCGGGAGTGGCCATGACAATGCTCGAAACGCCGGCGATTTTTGCCGGAATGGCGCACATCAGCACGGTGGAAACCAGCGGCGTTTTACCGGATTTTCCGCCGGGGACATAGATGCCTGCAGCACCAACCGGGTTGACGATCTGACCTAAAAGGGTCCCGGATCTTGGGGTGTCAATCCAGGATGTGGGAGACTGATGCCGGTGAAACAATTCGATCTGAGATGCGGCCCTGTCTAAAGATTTCAGAAAATCCGGATGAACCTGGCGTTCTGCGGCTTCAAATTCCTGAGCAGCGGCTTGAAGTGTTGTCAGGTCAAGTCCCGGAGAATCGAAGCGGTTGGCGTACCGCAGCAAAGCAGTGTCGCCATGTGTGCGGATGTCCTCAAGAATATCCGCGACAGATTGCTGGTCTTCGGGATTGAACGACTGCACCCGGCGGGTAATGGCAAAAAGCTGATCTTTGGCGTTATTAGAGGGAAACGAATAAATTTTCATAATCATCCATATTGTAGATTTGTATAAGCTATTGATGGCTTCACAAAAAGTTCAATTTTCGTATTGCGCTGCACTTTCGTTGTTCCAGCATGCTGTGTATCTACGCTTCATTTAGAGCTTTTTGCTTTGTTTGCCATTGCAAAGTTGGCTTTCTGTGATTTCATTAAAGTTGAACACCAAGCAATAGCGCCAATGAAAGTCTTCTTCGGGTAACGAACGACTCTACCAAATCTGTATATAAGGTTTTTAATAGAATAAAAGCGATTCCATGGTTTTCCATGAATCTTCTTGTATATACGTTTGAAATCATCACGGTACGTAGCCGAATATCCATGGGGGACAGTAATTGATTCACTGTGAATCATATATGTTATCGATTGGTTGTGTATCCTGAATGCTCCAAGATTGGCGTCTATTCTTTTGAAGTGTGCTCCCTTCATAGCCATATCAACAAGCAATTCCGCGTCCCAACATGTCCTGTTCTTTACGTTGAACCCTCCAGTCAGTTCAAATGCTTTTCGTCTTATGAATGTAGCCTGCTGAACGAATGTTGCGGCACCGTATGAAAACCATCGAAGATTGAAGTCTGTGCTAAATATTTGACGTTGACGTCGTTCCTTCTCATCAACGATAAAGCCGTTGCCGCATATTACATCGATATTGGGCGTAGTTGAAAAGAATGCGGCAACCTTCGAAAGTGTTCCGGGTAGCAAGAGATCGTCAGCATTGATATAGCCAAATATCTCGCCGGTTGCTAAGTCGAACCCCTTATTAAGACCATCAGCTGGGCCATTATCTGGTTCCAGGATAATACGATCTATGCTGTCTGAATATCTTTCAATAATGGTTCTGCTGCTGTCCCTCGATCCTGGATCGACAACAATGTATTCCTTATCGTTATAGTCTTGACTCAAGACGGATTGGATACATGCTTCGAGAAATTCGGCTTGATTGAAAGATATCGTTACTATACTGATTTTCACTGATTAATTCCTTCATAAGTAGAACAAAAAGTGGAATCCAGCAGACACAGTAATTCTTTTATCTGAGTTCAAGGATATTGTCAAAGGAATCATCAAGTTGTCTTCAGGATGGAGCTGTATCCCCAAAAAACATCCAGTGGTTTTTTGGACAGGGGGAGCAGGTCAACCATAGGAAAGTGTCGCGGAGTTTTTGACAGCATATCATTGAAAAGCCGGAGCTGGCGGGGCTGCGCTTGGCGTTCGTGGAGGTTTGCTGGTCAGCATGTTTTCGTAAAGCGCTTGGTTAGCTTGATCAATTGCACGTACTGTTTGCGCCAGAACCGTTTCTACCGACACTCCGGTAATACAAGGTACGGGGCCATTCGGATTGTGGGGGTGGCTGCAATGCCAGTTGCAGCAATAACAGGGCATTTTATGGGCAGCCACCAATGGTTTGAGTCCGTCCAATATCTCCGGGTAGGGCATAAACTGCCCGTAATGCCCGCCACCCAGAATGCACACAGCCGGTGTGCCAACAGCCACTGCTAAATGAACAGCGGAAGTATCATTTCCAACCAGCAGACAAGCGCCGCGGATAAGCTCTGCGAATTCGACCAGTGTGGTTTCGCCAGACAGGTTGAGGGATTCAACTCGCGCCTTCTTTTTGACAGACTGGCACAAAACAAACTCCGATGGTGCCCCACACAACACTGGAAGCCACCCATAGCGGTAGTTTAACTGCGTCAGAACCTGTGCAAAGGATTCCTCTGGCCATTGCCTGATATATGAGGATGCACCGGGAAAGACGATGAAATAATCGGCAGCAGGCCTCAATCGTGCCGGCAAAGTGATTAATGGCGGCAGCACGGGCAAACTGGCGTTGAATGGCTCACCGGATAAATAGCTGATAAATTCGGCATTGCGCTCCAGTTCCATCAAATGCCTGGGTGTTGCCGGCGCCAGGTGTGTAAACCAGTGATCGGAAACAGCCTTGTCATGTGCGGATATGTTGTTCAGATTACCGGTGGATGCGATACGTTGCGGTGCTCCGGATGCACGGGCAAGACTATCGCCGTATAAAAACACGCGGGAAAAAGTTGGTTGAATTGCCACCGAAAAACCTGCTCGACTAATTTTGCGTAGTAACTTCCAGCGATAAAACGGATTGCGGATAAGTTTACACAGATCGACAGACCATACTTCATCCCAATACGGTAAGGCCTGCGCCAGATCTGCCCAGGCGGCGTTGCCAATTAAAGTGATTTTGCAATCAGGATACAACCGGCGATATTCCTTGGCGGTATTGAGCCAGAGAATGAAATCGCCTATAGCATCCACGCGGATCAATAAAACTGCGCCGGACGGGCAAGGCTTTGCAATTGTGCAAACCACCCAGTCAAGAATGATTAATCCAAATGCTCTTAGCTTTCTCAAGATCGATTTCATTTTTCTGCTTTGATCATTACTGCCCAGTCCTCAAAGGTCTTTGAAGTCAGGAACAGTGAAATCAGGTTCATTGCACCCAGTTTTCTCGCGAGCTTTACCTGATAAATCAAGTTTCGAGATATTGGTTTCCTGGAAAGAATATGAAATGATGTGGCATCAGAGGATAAATTCAATCCCATCCTGGTTGCGATAAAACGTAAGGTTTCAATGTTATAAAACGTGATGTGCTGACCGTGGTTAAAACCGTAATAATTCCAGTCTTGGGGTTTCGGTGGGACAACTCCATACAGTTCGGTAGAGAATATAAGCGTACTGCATCGATCAAAGATATCAGATAAAACATCCATTGGTTGCAGCAAGTGTTCAAAAACCTCAAACGCAACCATTGCATCATAGCATGCATATCTATCTTCGAAACCTCGCGCCAGCAAATTACTCGAATGAGCATCACTCCAATAAAAGTCAAAACCAATATCACGCATCAGACGTACAAATATTCCATACCCTCCCCCGTAATCCAAAAATTTTCCTTTTTTAACGCCGTTGAGACCTTCAAGCAGTATCAATGTAATTGAGCTCAAATCCCTGAAAGCAAGATTTCGCGACAATATACCTGTGTCGCTTATATTGATTGGCTTTTCATATGCCTTATCCATCCATGTTGGTTTGATAACCTGAAGAAGCTGACACGAAACGCATCGTCCATAATGTGTACGATATCTGCCAAGTACTGTTGCGTGAAATAAAGATACCAGAGTTCCTCCGCAAAGCCGACACTGCTGCATTAATTTGTTACCTCCAAGCATGTTGGGATGTTACAGCCTAATAAATTCCTCACAAATGATTAATCAGAATGAGTTGCTTTTTTACAGCGCATCATTACTCGATGAGAATGAGGGCAGAGCCCTTTGTTTCATAGTGCGATTGCACGTTTAGCTTTTGCCAGGGCCTCCCCGATGAACGGGATCTCTCGCACCATTTGCCGAATATCGTTTTTAATTGAGATATTGAAGACATATCGGTCAATTAAACCATCTGCTGTTGTATCCCTGACAATGTTTTTCGGGTGCAGAAGCGGAATTCTCAGGTTACATGGTTTGGAATTGTGAATATACTGCGGCATATCCGATTACATGGTTTGGAATTGTGAATATACTGCGGCATGTCCGATGTGGTATGTGTTGCATCACTACCAAAACCGAGGTTATGGGTCTGATTAATTGCCGGCAAGATAGAGAGCATATTTTGATACCAGAGGGCAAAAGTCCATTGATAGTCCCAGGTGTCGATATTACCCGCGTATGCGGCATCGAAGGTTCTATACCAATAACGATTAAATCGTTTGCTGTTGGAAATTTTCTTTAATCCGCCTAAATTCCGCCATTCTGGATAGAGACTCATTGTGACATCGTAATGTCTCCAAACACGGCGCCAACTGGCCCATCCCCAGATAAGATTGTATCGAGAGAAAAAATAGCTGTGTTGCGCTCGTCTTCGATTCATTATGAAGTTGCATCCGCTCACAATGCCAATACGTTCATCGTTGCGGTAACGTTCAAGCAATTCATCACAATAATGGAAAAAAGTCGATACCGGTAAAACATCATCCTCAAGAA
>LKPX01000094.1 GCA_001443525.1 Desulfobacteraceae bacterium RAAP-1
TTGGGGGCGGTGGACAGATGCCAACTTGGGTCTTACGGCGAAAATCCGTTTCAAGGAATCACTACCCAAACATTTTGTGCTGCTGCTTAATTCTATCGCTTTTGCATCTAACATTGGCGAAAAGGTTATTGTGCGGGTAGGAAATACCGAGCAAACCTTTATTGCCCATCCTGACAGCACGACATACAAATTGACGTTCAATTTAGACAATCCGATGGGTACCATTGAAATCATACCCCCCAAACCTGAAAGTCCATTAAATCTAAAACAGGGCGATGATTCCCGGAAACTTGGGATCGGATTGATTACGTTGAAAATTGATGCTTCAGTGAAATACTGAGTGATATTAGCTTAATTTTAAACAATTCAAGCTATTGATCTTGAGAATTGGTGCCCCATATAGCGCCAAAAGTAAGTTAATTTCAGACACCATACAATGTTTTAAGTGGGAGATTATTTGTTTTGAGTTGCCTAAGGTCGGTATCATATCACCATCATTTTTCCCTTTTCCTAATGATGGTGTAACACCAGGTGTATTTCCGCACCAGCGGGATGAAAAAATAAAGGCATTGAACCTGAAGCATAAACTGGAGGATACAATAACCATGGGACTATCGGTTTCAGTGATTACCCCGTCGTTCAATCAGGGAGGCTATATCGAGAGAACGATTCAGAGTGTGCTTGACCAGGGGCTTTCGGATATCGAATACGTCATAATGGATGGCGGCAGTACGGACGTTACGTCTGATGTTGCGGGACGTTACGCCGGAAAATTGCGGTTTGTTTCCGAAAAGGATAACGGCCAGACAGACGCCGTTAACAAAGGTATCCGCGCCACGAATGGGGACATTATCGGCTGGTTGAACTCCGACGATGTCTATTGGCCCGAGGCACTGAAGACCGTGAAAGCGTTTTTCGAGGCGCATCCGGATGTCGATGTGGTTTATGGAGACGCTGTACATATCGACGTGAATGATATGGTACTGGAGTCCTACTACACGGAAGACTGGAATTACGAGCGGCTTAAAGATGTTTGCTACCTGTGTCAACCGGCAGTGTTTTTTCGAAGACGCATTGTGGACCGAGCGGGTTTGCTGAACACGAACCTGATGTATTGCATGGACTACGAATATTGGCTCAGGTTGGGGAAATTATGTGATTTTCATCGCATTTCCCAATATCTGGCCGGGTCACGAATGTATCAGGAAAACAAAACATTGGGATCCCGGCGGGCCGTACATAAGGAAACCAACGACATGTTCAGAAAAACGTTGGGAACGGTTCCGGACAGATGGATATTTAATTATGCTCATGTGATTGTTGAAGAAAATGGTTATACCCGTGAAACGCCCCAAAAGAATCTTCAATTTGTCCATCGGCTGATCGTGGCGTCCCTGCTGGCATTTCTCCGGTGGCGCTGGCGGATTCCATTGACGGCAATAAAAATGATGGCCGGCTGGGAATCCGCCGCCGTCAAACAGGCCATGATTGCAGGCGACGCATGAAAATCGGATTCGATGTCAGTCAGACCGGCAGCGGCAAGGCAGGGTGCGGATATTTTGCGGACAGCCTGGTTCAGGCGCTTCATGAAATTGACAGCCAAAACGATTATATCCTGTACCCCAATTTTGGTACGAGCTATTGGGATCCGAGCGCGAAAAAGACGACGCGGAATATCCGCAGTCCACATGTCACCCGCAAGGTGATTGCCTCGGATGTCGTGGAATCCAGACGGTTCTGGGAAGATATGACGCCAGAAAAAGAAGTCTTGCTCGGAAATCCCGACATCGTTCATTCCAACAATTTTTCATGTCCGAAAGGATTTCGGAAGGCCAGACTGATCTATACCCTTCACGATCTCAACTTTCTGGAATACCCCGAATTCACGACCGAAGAAAACCGCTGGATATGTTTTAACGGAGTGTTCGATGCTGCCTGTTATGCGGATTATATCGTAGCGGCGTCTGATTATTCCCGAAAAATGTTTTTGAAGGTATTTCCTCATTATCCGGAAAATCGGATTTCCGTTGTTTATGAAGGCAGTCGCTTCACGCTGGATTCTTTGCCTGATGCTTCCATTCAGCACCGTCTGAAACTCGATGCAGATGGCTTCTGGCTGGGGGTAGGAACGCTTGAACCCCGTAAAAACCTTCGGAGGCTTCTTGAAGCATATGCGATTTTCCGCAAGGAATCCGGAAATATTCCCCCTCTGGTGCTGGCTGGCGGAAAAGGATGGATGGAAGATGATCTCGACGTCTTTATCGGCGGGCTTGGATTGAGCGAGCATGTGAGGTTGGCCGGATATGTCTCGGACCCACAGCTTGCCTGGCTGTATCGCAATTGTTTTGCTTTTGTTTACCCGTCGTTGTATGAAGGATTCGGCCTTCCGGTGCTGGAAGCCATGAGTCTGGGGGCTGCCGTGGTGACATCGAATGTGACGTCTTTGCCTGAAGTTGCAGGTGATGCCGGGATACTGGTAAATCCTTTGGAACGAAGAGAAATGTATTTGGCAATGCAGCAACTGACAGAAAATCCCGAATTGCGTCAACATCTTCGGAAGAAGGCCATTGTTCAGTCGGCGCGGTTTTCATGGGAGAATACGGCAAAGCGTGTGTTGAAAATATATTGCCGGATACTGAATGAAGAAAGACACTCTTCAAAGTCTGGAAGACATGCTGTGGCGGAATGATAATAATGTTTTCGGACAGAAAGCAAAGGGCAATGAAAAAAACAAATTCTGATCCAACCATACGCATCGGTTCCCAATCCCTGTATTCTATAAAGCGATAGATTCTTTTGATGAAATATAAAATAGTTGTAACTGGTTTGGTATTCTGTTTTTATTTATTGTATCCTATCGAGCTTAACTGATGCCTCCAATTTTTTTGTGACGACACACTATCAGGGAATATTATTGTAACCCATGAAATGCTCACAACAAGTTAAAAAGATATTTGTTCTGTCAGGGATGATCCTTCTCTTTTCATGCTTTTTTATGCAGCCAGGAATAAAGGCTTTTATGACCAAAATGTCTGTAGCTGTGCCTGGTGCTCAAAATTTTTTTACAGGAAAAATACAGAGTACTCCAACGATACGTGAAAAATTTTTATATATTAAACCCAAAACGTTTTATATTATGAAAATAGAAGTTACTGGTGAACCAGAAATTCATATTGATCTTATGTCGCCCCACGGTGGCTATGACTATGCAGAACAAGAGATGGTCATTCCAGCAGGTCCCAAACATGGTGAGTATAGATTGTTTTTTAATTCAGAGAATGCGCCATCCACTCCTGTCTTGTTTCGCATATTTTTTGCGGATAGTCGTCCGGTTTCCATTTACAGCATAAATTTGTTGATGATTCCTAACTGGTGTTCGATGGTCAGTAATGGTTTGCTTGGGTTGATGGCTATCGCTGGTTTGATTTTTATCTTCTGTGGCCTATCGGATATGCATGTTCGTATAGGATTTTTGATTTTTATCATCGGTATTTTTATGAGTTATCATCTGCCGGTGAACCCATTGCAAGGCGACAACCAAAACTATTGTATGGTTGCCCAAAGTCTTCTTTCAGATTCAGATATATTTTTAAATGAATTTTCCACACGTCTTGAACATAATAATTTTTATGGAATAGTTAATGAAAACGGGAAATTATATAATCTTTTTCCACTTGGTCCATCAATCGTACTTGCGCCGCTTTACGCTCTTATACGTATCAACGGGGATATACCTCCAGAAAATGCGGAGATACTATCAGGAAAAATAGCTACTGCGGTATGTTTTGGGAGTGCCTTGATGTTATTCTTTTTCTTGGTTAGCCACTTTGAAGATGTCGGACGCTCAAAAGCCCTATTGCTTACGTTTATTTTTGGCTTTTGCTCTCATCAATTTTCACAACATCTCGGTATGTTCTGGTCGCACAATGCGGTTATGCCATTTATTTTAACGGCTTTGTTATTACTTAAAATGGAACGGCGCGAATTCGTTTTTTTTGCCGGGACTGTGGTTGTATTCGGATATATGATGCGTCCGACGGTGGCCTTGTTTGTGCCGATTACGATGGTATGGTTATGGTTATATCGCAGACAGGATGTTGGATTTTTTGTTGCCGGATGTTCTATTGCCGGGATTTTAGTGGCTTCAGTGAATTTGTCATTTTATGGCCATATCATTTCACCATATAGTCAAATTAGTCGTTTGAGACTTTCATTTCCGAGTTTTATTAATGCATTGATAGGCAACTTATTCTCACCGAATCGAGGATTATTCGTTTTCATGCCTTGGGCGTTGTTTTCCATGTATGGGATTTGGCTGTCCATTCGTACCAGGATAGATCCTTTTTATCGTTTGATCGCCATAATTTTTTTACTACATCTCATCATTGTATCCAGTTTCCCCCACTGGTGGGGAGGGTGGTCTTACGGCCCTCGTTTACTTGTCGAAACTATGCCATTGTTAGTATTGTTACTTCTGCCATTTTTATCATCACAAATTTGGAGGCGCCGATCTGTTAAACTCTTTTTTATCACTGCCCTTGTTTTTTCATTGTTTGTTCAAATTGGGGGGCTGACAGAATCAGCCGCTGAATGGAACGGAACCCCAATTAATGTTGACAAAAATTCGTCACGTATATGGAATTGGTCCGATATGCAGTTTATGCGTCCGTTGAAAGTATTGATTATAAGTCAGTGGCATTGACTTTGATATAGCTCTATTGCAGATGAGTATCGTGTCAACAAACTGAAAAATGGGAAAATTTTTACGAAGCCGTCAAAAAAGAAACTGAAAAATGAAGAGTGTTATTCGCTTACTTCGTCCTGCACACTGGATTAAAAACGGTTTTGTTCTTGTGGGACTTTTGTTTGGCAGGGCTATTTTTAAACCGGATATGTTGTTATCCGCTACTTTCGCTTTTACAGCTTTCTGTCTTATAGCCAGTTTTGTATATGTAATCAATGATTTGGCTGATTCAGAGGCTGATCGTCGGCATCCACTGAAAAAACATCGCCCTATTGCCAGTGGAGCCGTGTCTGTATCCAAGGCTAAAATATTGGGCGTTTTCTTATTGACAGTCGCTTTGCCGTTGGCATGGCTGGCGGGGCCTGTCGTTCTGGGGATAGTTCTGATTTATGGATTTATGAATCTGGCTTATTCTTTTGGATTGAAACATATCGTGATTCTGGATGTATTTATCATCGCTATGGGATTTATGCTTCGGATATTGGCAGGCACCATAGGTATTGGAATCGAACCCTCAAAATGGTTGATTGTTTGCGGTTTGATGATAACCTTGTTTCTGGGCTTTGCAAAACGGCGTGCCGAGTTGGTACAGACAAGCAACGATCATCGTAAGGTACTGGAACATTATTCAGTGGAACTTTTGGATAGATTTATTTCAATCATGGCGAGCGCTACAATTATTACCTATAGCCTTTACACAATGGCTCCTGAAACATTAAAACAACGCCATGGCGATAAGCTGATATACACATCTCCAATTGTGATTTATGGCATGTTCCGCTATCTTTACTTAGTGTACCAACGGAAACAGGGAGAAGATCCGACAATAGATATTTTTCGTGATCGACATCTTCTATTGGCCGTTTTAATGTGGGGGGTCATAACAATGGCCATATTGATATAAAATTATAAAAGGATATTTTTTAGAGACTTATGCAGCTTTCCAACTGGGGACAGTATCCCAAAGTCAATACGGCGTTATGTTGTTTTCGATCCGATGAGCAAGTTCGTGGTTTTCTTGACTCAAATCCTTCACATATCGCGCGAGGGCTTGGCCGTTGTTATGGCGATAGTTCATTGAACGCTCAATCTGTATTATCTTCCATATGCTATGATCATTTGGTCGATTTTGACCCTTCAACCGGCATACTCGTGTGTGAAGCGGGTATTTCACTGGCGATAATCTTAAGGTTATTCGTACCCCGGGGATGGTTTCTGCCGGTTACACCCGGAACAAAAATGGTAACCGTTGGCGGTGCGGTGGCGTCCGACGTTCATGGTAAAAATCATCATGTGTCGGGTACATTTTGCAGACATGTTTGCTGGATTGATTTGCTGACCAGCAATGGAAACATTGTTAAATGTTCAAAAACCGACAATCCTGAGCTTTTTCATGCTACATGTGGAGGACAGGGGCTTACAGGAATCATTCTCCGGGTCGCTTTTCGTTTGATTCCCATTACAACCGCCTACATTCGGCAGGAAACAGTCAAGACCCGCAATCTTGAAGAAATCATGACGTGTTTTGAAGAGTCGTCTGATTGGCATTACTCTGTCGCCTGGATTGATTGCCTTCAAAAAGGGGATGGATTGGGACGTTCAATTATGATGCGGGGGGAACATGCCGGGCCTGAAGACCTCGATATAATAAAATCGCGTGCGCCTCTCATCGCATCGGATAAATTTTCATTTTCCGTACCCATCAATATGCCCCGTTTCACTTTGACCACCTGGACAGTGAAAGCCTTCAATGCAATGTATTATGGACGTCATCCGGACGGGACGGCAAAACAGATTGTGGATATGAATTCATTTTTCTATCCCCTGGATGCCATACTGGAATGGAATCGCATCTACGGTAAAAGAGGGTTTCTGCAATATCAATGTGTGCTTCCTAAAACCGCGGCTTTCGAAGGATTAACAACTATCTTGAAGCGTATTGCAGCGAGTGGAATGGGTTCTTTTTTAGCGGTTCTGAAGCTGTTCGGTTCTCAGGATGACAATGGCGGAATATTGTCGTTTCCCATGGAGGGATATACCCTTGCTCTGGATTTTCCTGTAAAAAAAAACGCTTTTTCCTTGCTGAACGAACTGGATGCTGTGGTGCTTGATTATGGGGGAAGGCTCTATCTGGCTAAAGACGCCCGAATGACTCCATCCACTTTTGAGCGTGGATATGCCGCATCTGTTGACAGATTTCGCCGGATAAAGGCTTCATGGGATCCCGATAACCGGTTTGTTTCACTGCAATCACAACGGCTGCAAATTGGGGGTTGAATCATGAGATGGCTACTCGTATTAGGGGCAACTTCAGACATAGCATGTGCTGTGGCGCGTCGTTTTGCC
The DNA here is from genome assembly GCA_001443525.1 of Desulfobacteraceae bacterium RAAP-1. GTDB lineage: Bacteria > Desulfobacterota > Desulfobacteria > Desulfobacterales > Desulfatirhabdiaceae > RAAP-1. Next base: position 7,091 of record LKPX01000094.1, read on the forward strand.
GAGGATGGCTGGAGACTGATTTTGGCGGCAAGGAACACTGATTCTTTGGAGAGGCTCTCTAAGGACATTCATATGCGTTCTGGAAAGGAAGTCTTTTCGGTACGTTTTGACGTGATGGACATAGATTCACATAAATCTTTCTGGGAAAATCTTCCTGAACGTCCGGACGCCGTTTTTTGTGCGGTGGGATATTTGGGAGATCAGAAATGCGCTGAAGCCGATTTCAGTGAAATTCATCGCATTGTGCTGACAAACTATTTGGGCGTTATATCACTGTTGAATCTGGCTGCCAGAGAGTTCGAGTCGTATCGGAAAGGGCTTATTATTGGGATCAGCTCGGTTGCGGGGGAAAGAGGGCGACAAAGCAACTATTTTTATGGTAGCGCGAAAGCGGGATTTACAGCCTATCTTTCAGGTTTACGGAATCGCCTTTATCCTGCATCTGTACATGTTCTTACGGTAAAACCGGGCTTTGTCATGACATCAATGACACAGCAGATGGAACTGCCTCGCTTATTAACTGCTCAACCGGATGAAGTGGCCAAAGATATTTTACAAGCCGTAAAAAAGGGTAAGGATGTAATTTATACAAAATGGTTCTGGCGCTATATTATGTGGATAATTTGCATGATTCCTGAAAGATTTTTCAAGAAGCTGAAGTTATGATCCACAGTTAGCTCTTTCGGATTTTTAAGCCGTTAAGTATTCATTAGTGAGCCTGATACTTGTTTGCATGATATGCAGATTCACATCTTTATGTGGTTTTGAACGCCTGTAACGAACCGGACAACTTGTCTTGAAGTATGAGCCGTACATTACGGAATCGTGCTTTCACAGGGGTATGGGGAGACCTCTTCATCATGTCGAAACGGATTGAATATCCATCACTTCAGCTTGACAAAAATGATTATATATGGATAACAGCAATATGCTGCGCGGCGTTCGTTATATTCTTGTCGGTAAGCCTTTATTTTAATCATGGAATTAACCCTGTTTTCGATGCGAACTGGTACAAGTTCATAGCGGAAAGCGGTTATATTTTTAATGGAAATTATCATGTTGGTCAAAACGTTGCATTTCTGCCGTTGTATCCCAAGTTGGTATCACTACTGCTTGGGTTTCTGCCCCTAAAAACCGGCTGGGTAATGTTGACCGTCTCTTCGATCGCCACTTTTCTGAGCGCCGTTCTTTTTTATGATTTGATCAAACGCTATTTCGATTCCGGAATTGCCCTGAGAACAGTGTCTTTATACCTTTTGGGGCCGTTCTCCTTGTACCAGCTCAATGGCTATTCAGAAGGCTTGTTTCTTTTTTTGGCGGTTTTGATGCTGCATCTTTTGACGGTATCCCGAGCCTATCACTCAGCGGCTGTTGTTGTCGCACTGGCATCCATTGACAGACAGTATGGCATATTTCTTTCTTTAATAGTGATTTTCACATATATCATCGAAAAAAAACATCAACCGGAAAAACTTTTGGATATCACTTCAGCAGAGAATATTTACCTCTTGGGTTTCATCTGCGGTTCGGGCCTGATGATTTTTACGTTCTACCAATTTCTATGTTTTGGTGATCCGTTGCTTTTTGTTCATATTTTAGGTGCATGGGGATTTGCGAATCATCGACTATCGTTTGTGCAGATGCTTATGGGAAGAGGTATCCTTCCGGGGGTTGTCGTTTTTTTTAAAGAGGGTTTATTATTCAACCCTGTCGGTGTGGGGGTTATATTATTTATTACAATGATAGTGATGAGTTTTATCTATATGAAGAAACTCCCCCGTTTAATGTCAGCATATGTATTCGTCATCGGGGTGCCAATGTATTTCATATCTATTGGAGTTTCAGAAGGATCATATATAAATTCAGGAAGATATTCTCTGATATTATTTCCGGGATGGCTTGCTGTCGTATTGTGTATCCGTGATATATTCCGACGTAATCAAAAAAAACGGATTGAAACCTCCATCAGCCTTGATGGACAGAAAGCGGCAAATATCCGCGCCATCAATGGAGCAGATATGTTTTATTGGCTTATTTTATGTGTCAGCGTTGTGCTGCTTATCATATACACGGCGCGTTTTGTTCAAGGGCAATGGGTATCATGATGACATCCGTTCAGAAAAAAATAGGCATTGGTTTTATCACCCTGTTGGCTGTCGCTGTCAGTTCATTTTGGGCTGGAATATGTTATAAATTCAATAAGACATTCTTCACACTGCCGGTTCTGGATTTCAATGAAAAAGTGCTTTTTGATTCAAAAATTGTCCGGTTTTCCGGATGGTCGTCTCCAGAGGCTGGCTTTAGGTGGTCAGACGGAAAAACCTCTAAGATCATAATGAACCTGGGAACAGAGTTTCCAAAAAGCAATGTCATTCTGCTTATCGATGTAAAGATCGTTCATGATAAACAATCCATTGATGTTTATGTCAACGAAAAAAGGATTGGCGCGATGCGTGTCTCTAAACCCGGAATTTATCACTTGCCCATAGCCAGGGAATTTCTCGTGTCCGGTGAAAACAAGATTCGTTTTGTTTTTTCGAATCCTTCCTCTGTGCCTGGAGATACACGTTTGTTGGGAATGGGTATCGGGTGGTTCATGGTTTCCACTGAAAGCTCATAAAAAATAACACAATGAACATTCAAAGGTTGATCGATGAAAAAACCACGTTCGACATTTTTTCACGAAACAAAGCATCTCTCCGAAAATGGGTTGTTGCCATACGAACCGGCATGTCCTTTTTGCAATTCTGTCGAAAGAACGCCGATTGCCGTTTTGCAAAGACAACCGGATGTCTGGCTGATGTCATGTCGTGTTTGTGGCGCAAGCAGCGCATCGCGGATTCCAAAGCTGCAAACCTTGGACGATTATTACGGTCATTATTACGAATCTGCTGCTCAGCTTCAGACAGAACGGGTGACATTCGACAATCCTGAGCGTTTCGGGCGGCATTTTTCCGAAAGAATACAGCGATATCTTCATAAGTCTATGCTTCGTGTGCTGGACATGGGCGGCGGTGATGGCACAATTGCTGTTCAAACCGCCCGATTTTTGATGCCGAAAGGGTTTTCCCGGATTGAAATTACAGTGGTGGACTACAACGATTCCTTAGTCGTCCCTGATGATTCCCGTATTACGATAACTCACCGAAAGTGCCTCGATGATATCGCTTCGGAACGATATGATTTTGTAATTGCCAGTGCCGTCATCGAACATATGTCATATCCCCGAACGGTTATGCTTAACCTGCTGGAGCTTTTGGACAACGGAGGCATCTTTTATGCCCGGACTCCATACATTGCTCCGTTCGTTCGAATATTCCAAAAACTGGGGATTCCTTACGATTTTACTTTTCCGGCGCATATCCACGACCTTGGCCCCTATTTCTGGAATACATTCATTCAGCGGCATGCAGATGAAAATCGTTTTCGTATAATCGAATCCCGGCCATCCATTGTCGAAACATCTTTCGCGTATCATCCGGCAAGGACGCTGGCGGCTCACGCATTTAAAGCGCCATGGTATGCTTTGGGAAACCTCTATCCTTTTGTGGGAGGCTGGGAAGTGTTTCTCCGGAATATCGGATAATGGCGATGAATTATTCCCTCTCGGTTGTGATTCCTGTTTATAACAGCGAAATGACATTGGAAGAATTAGTCGTCTGCCTTCATCCTGTTTTGAAATCATTTGTCGGCGGATATGAACTCATTCTGGTCAATGATGGCAGCCGGGATGCTTCGTGGCGTGTTGTATGCGATCTGGTGAGTCGTTATCCATGGATCGAGGGCATCAATCTCATGCGCAATTATGGACAGCATAACGCGCTGTTGTGCGGTATCCGGGCAGCGACATACGATGTTGTCGTCACCATGGACGACGATTTACAGAATCCGCCGGAAGAAATCCCCAAACTGGTGGACAAACTGGCGGAAGGCTTCGATGTGGTCTATGGTATGCCGAGAGAAGAGCAGCACGGCCTCTGGCGGGATATGGGATCCCGGATTACCAAGATGGTGCTTAAACATGCCATGGGCGCTGACGCAGCGCGCCACGCCAGCGCGTTCCGGGCGTTCCGGACGCAGGTGCGTCAGGCATTTTCCGGTTATCAAAGTCCTTATGTCTCGATAGATGTTCTGCTTTCGTGGGGAACAACGCGATTTACGGCGATTCCCGTTCTTCACAGGCCGCGAAGCCGTGGCGTATCCGGCTATACCTTTCGGAAACTGCTGACGCATGCCATCAACATGATGACGGGGTTCAGCACGCTTCCCTTGCAGATTGCCAGCATAGTCGGTTTTGTGTTTACAATATTTGGCGCCGGGGTTCTGGTCTATGTTGTCGGACGATATTTCATCGAAGGCAGCAGTGTCGCGGGGTTTCCATTTCTGGCGTCGATCATAGCGATTTTTTCCGGTTCCCAGATGTTCGCTATCGGAGTGATCGGAGAATATCTGGCGCGCATGCACTTTCGCAGCATGGGCAGGCCTTATTGCTGCGTCCGTGAAACAGTAACTTACACCGGACAGGAGACAAACGTCAATGGATTATAGCCCTTCTGTAGTTTCACTGTCGGCCGTTGATGAACAGCGTTTTGGCATTCGCACCGCTCGGGCCATGCTGAATGATGTCGATAATTTTAAAGAAGCGCTTAGTTTCTGCCATAACAATGACGTATCCATGCTCATTGCTCGCTGCCCGGCATCCAGACTCGATGTCGTTCAGATGATGGAACCGGCTGGATTTCTGTTGATGGATACACTGGTTTATTACGCCCGGGATTTGACAAAAACGCCGATTCCTGCCAATACTTCCGATGTCGCCATCCGCGGCATCCGCTCCGGTGACGAAATACAAGTGCAGGCTGTTGCGGGCAGATCGTTCAAGGGCTATTTCGGACATTACCATGCGGATTCCCGATTGAACCGCACCCGGTGTGATGAGGCATATACATCCTGGGCGGTAAATTCCTGTGTTTCAAGGGACGTTGCGGACGAGGTATTGATTGCAACCGATGATCGCGAAAACATTCTGGGATTTGCAACGCTACGGCTGAACAGCGACAAGGAAGGAGAAGGCGTTCTGTTCGGCGTCGCGCCGGAAGCGCAGGGCCGCGGCATTTATCGCTTGCTGATGACAGCGGCAATGCAGTGGTTTTTGAGAAAACAGTGCGAACGTATGCTGGTTTCCACCCAGATTACCAATATCGCCGTTCAAAAAGTATGGAGCCGCCTGGGGTTTGAGCCATGTCACGCCTATTACACGTTTCATAAATGGTTTGACGGATGCGGCTGATGTTTATGGAGAAAGGCAAGAATGCAGCGATTCGATATTCCATTCAATAAACCGTACATTGCAGGCAAAGAACTTTATTATATCGCTCAGGCGGTAATGGTGGACGAGCATCTTTCCGGTGACGGCCCTTTTACCAAACGGTGTCATGAATGGCTGGAACGCCATCTGAAATGCAAAAAAGGTCTGCTGACACATTCTGGCACTGCGGCGCTGGAAATGGCGGCGATTCTGTGCGATATTCAGCCAGGAGACGAAGTCATCATGCCGTCGTTTACGTTCGTTTCGACGGCAAATGCGTTTGTACTCCGGGGAGCGACACCGGTGTTTGTGGATATCCGGCCAGATACCCTGAATATCGATGAAAAGCTGATCGCATCGGCAGTGACCTCGCATACCCGGGCAATTGTTCCTGTGCATTATGCCGGTGTGAGCTGCGCCATGGATGAGATTATAGAAACAGCGCATCAACGTCGTTTGTGGGTGATAGAGGATGCTGCTCAGGCATTATTTTCCACTTATAAAAATCGTTTTCTGGGAACCATCGGCCATCTGGGATGTCTTAGCTTTCATGAAACAAAGAACATTATCAGCGGCGAAGGCGGGGCGCTCCTGATCAATGACGAGCATTTTGCCAGCCGGGCCGAAATCATTCGTGAAAAAGGCACCAACCGCAGCCAGTTTTTTCGGGGCCAGGTGGATAAATATACCTGGGTGGATATCGGGTCTTCATTTTTACCCAGCGAACTGGTCGGCGCTTTTCTGTTTGCTCAACTGGAACAGGCTGAACGTATCATTGAGGTCAGGAACCGGATATTCGGTCTGTATTATAAGCACCTGAAACCACTGCATGATCAGGGAGTGATTCGACTTCCTTTTGTCGGAAATGAATGCGCCTGTAACGGGCATATGTTTTACATTATTACGAAAAATCTTGAAGAGCGTACCCTCTTGATGCAGGCTCTCAAAAAAGAAGGTATTCTGGCTGTATTTCACTATGTGCCGCTGCATTCTTCCCCGGCAGGTCAAAAATTCGGCAGACCGGTCGGAAACATGCGGGTCACCAATGAAATCAGCGACAGTGTTCTCAGGCTTCCTCTGTATTATGAAATGCATGATGAGGATGTGGCGCGTGTTGTGCGTGTTATTGAACAATTTTATGGCGCTGAAAGCAGCAGTTAATCTGCTTGCTTACACGCCAAACAGGAAAAGGAGCGATCGCAAATGAAGCACTTCAAATTTTGTATGTATCTTTGGGCCTGTATTCTGATTTATACCCCGGCTTTTGCACTGCAATCCGATGGGCCAACAGGGCCTGGTGGGCCTGCCACCGGGGCCGGTAATCTACCAATGGGGCCTTCTGGGGCAATGTCCGTGCCGACGCCTGCACAACCTCATCCTTCAGGGGGGCCATCTGGACTAGTGCCTGGACATGGTGGACCCGAGCCTCTTTATTTTGCAGCAGGCGCTGTTTCGCCGGATGGGAAAAATATGTATGTGGCATTTGACCGGTATCTGATGTGTTATTCCCTGCCTGCTCTGAAACAGGTCCGAAAAGTGGATATCGGCCTGCCGGCGGTTCCAATGACGCCGTCCATTTCCCTGTCTTCCGATGGGAAATGGATTTACATTGTACAAAACGGAACAATTTTTCAGGTTGAAAAAGAAACCTTCAAAATCAAGACATCTGAAAAACTGCATCCATAAGACAATCGGCGGGGTTTCAAAGGATGTTGCTATACTCTAAGCGGTTACAAACGGCGTTTTCCTTAAGCTCCCTCCCCCAGCTGGGGAGGGTTGGGGGGGTAAAGCGCAATTTGAAACCGTGTGCAGTGTACATGAATGCCGGAAAAGGAGAACGCTGATGATCCGCAGAATAATGGTAACGATATTTGCCATAATGTTGTATTCTTCCGGTGTGGTATGGGCAGCCCAGGTCTCAGAGCAAAAGGCCATGACGGTCGCTCAGAACTGGCTTCATTACTGTGTCAACACTTATGGACCCTGGGCGGGAAGCCATACGCCTGCCATCTCCGGCGAGGAATCTGTGGTGTATCAGGGGGCAGTGGTGGGCTTCAACTTTCTGATTTCTCCAAAGGGCAATATTCTGGTTTCCGGCCGTGATGACCTTCCGCCCATAAAGCTGTATTCCGATACCACTACCCTCAGTGTCAATGCGGAGAACACTCAGGAGCAGGCTAGATGGATTGCTGAGGAGATATTTCAGGTCGGAAAGGTTATTGACTCTCATCAAAGTGAAATGGCGACTGCGGCGATAAATGCGGTTCAGAATCCGGATACTGCAGCCTGGTCCATCCTTTCCAGCGATAAGCAGCTTGATCAGGCGTATCCGCGTGACATGGCCGGTACGCAGGCAGTGTCTTATGGCCCTTTGCTGACCACTACATGGACACAGGAAGATCCATACAATCTTCAATGTCCTGTGGATGCTACAGGTTGTCAGACACTTGTGGGATGTGTCGCTACGGCAGCCGCGCAGATTATGAGATACTGGTCAAAACCGGCATCAGGCATCGGTTCGACTTCCTATGTATGGAATAATGGGGCAATCAATGTTACATTGAGTCGTAATTTCGTCAACAGCACGTATGACTGGGCCAATATGCCCAATGCCCTGAGCAGTAGCAGCACGACAGCCCAGAAAAATGCGGTGGCCCAGCTTTGCGGCGATGTGGGCATCGCTTTTCATATGGAATACGGATGTGCAACTTCCGGAGGATCCGGTGCCTATACATCCGATGCACCCAGTATTTTTACCACTTATTTTAAATATAAGAATACAGCCCAATGGGTCTGGCGTTCCGATTATGCCAACCAGAGCGCCTGGATGCAGGTGTTCAAGAACGAAGTTCAAAATGGCAGACCTTCCGAGTTGAGCCTGAGGGATCCTGTTCAGAACGCAGGCCATGCGGTTGTAGTGGATGGTTACAGAGATTCTCCGACCGAAACCCTTCATATCAATATGGGGTGGGCGGGTTATTACGATGGCTGGTACACGCCGGACAGCTTCATCACCGGTTCTTATAACTGGACCGATACCAGCTCTATGGGCGCCGCTATCGGTATTCAGCCGGATACTGGCGGAGGCAGCCATCACTCTCAGATCATCGGGACATGGGATAC
>LKPX01000095.1 GCA_001443525.1 Desulfobacteraceae bacterium RAAP-1
AAGTCCGCATGCTGCGTTGTGCCGCATCCTTCGTCATTGCAGCGTACGACAAGTACGCTTCATTCCTCAGGATTTGCACGCCTTGCCTGCGAACATTTTACGAAGTCGTCCAAAATTCGGCTTTTTACGAGGGCAGAATAGTTGGTAAAAATCCTCTCATTATGCTTTCAGCCGGGAAGCAATTGCCGCCACATGTTTCCCCTGAAAACGTGCAGCCGCCAGTTCATTGGGGCTTGGCATTCTTTCCCCGGAACCGCCGGCAATGGTGGATGCGCCATAAGGCGACCCGCCGGTAATCTCGGTGACCCCCATCTGCCCCTGAAAACTGTAGGGCAGCCCCACAATGACAAAGCCATGATGCAGCAGGGTAATATGAAACGAGAGTATCGTGGATTCCTGCCCGCCGTGCTGGGTTGCGCTGCTGGTGAAGACACTTCCCACTTTTCCGATCAATGCTCCCTTGGCCCACAATTGCCCGGTGGCATCCAGAAACTGGCGCATCTGCCCGCACATATTGCCGAATCGTGTAGGTGTTCCGAAAATGATCGCATCCGCAGCAGCCAGTTCATCCACCGTGCAGACCGGCACATGCGCCATGGATTTCTGAGCATCGAGTGCTCCCATCTTTTGAAGCACATCCTCCGGGAGCGTTTCCGGCGCACGGCGCAGAACCGCCTCTGCGCCGCTGACCTCTCTGACCCCTTCTGCAACCGCTTCCGCCATTTGATAAACATGCCCATACATCGAATAATACACAACGAGTGCTTTCATAATGCCATTCTCCTTTCTTGAGATGAGTTGAAAAGTACTCTGAGCCATCACCGTGTGCGCGGGGATACCCATTTCTCCGAAAGCTGTTACAAGGGAAACACCGCCAGTGACCTTTTAATGTACGGCCGCTTTTTTGGCCAGGTACGAGAGCATTTGCCGAACGACAAGCGATGTCACCTCGGCCGGGAAAAAACCTTCCGGGCTGTTCTGCATGAAAAATTCCGTCATTTCCTGTGTGCTTTTGTCGATATCTTGTGTACGGGCATAGGAGGCTTCCAGAAGTTGACGGGCTTTGACCGCGGATGCTCTGGATTTTTGCAGAAATGAGCGGCCGTCAGCGCCGGTTCTGGCCCCGAAATGTTCGGCAAGATAAATATCCACATCATATGCGGACATTTTATCCAGACTGGCCATATACTGGTCGAAATTGGAATTGGCAGCGGTAAAAACGTCGTCACCGAAAGGAATCCCGCCGGCATCAGAGGCGAACAGGGCTTTTTCTTCCGGTATATACACCGATATCGAGCAGGACGAGTGGCCGGGTGTCTCGATGATGTTCAGATGAAGCCTGCCGCACGTCAATGTATCGCCGTCTTTCAGCGTCGGATTAACATCAACGGCGGTGAATTCAATCCCCAATTCCCGGGCCTGTTCCTGACGTCCGTACTGCGTTATCATAAACTGGTTCAGACTGCCGATGGCGTCAACCACTTTAGGCATTGTCAGCAGTGTTCCGGCGCGTTCGGACCCCGCTATCCGCACCTTTGGCCAGCGTTTTTTGAAAAACGGGACGATTCCGCAGTGATCGAAGTGCGCATGGAGAATAATCAGATGCGATATGGTGTTTTCGTCAATACCCAAAGACGCTATCTGCTCCAGCATCTCCGGTATGATATAGGCCGTACCGCCGCCGATCAGTATGCGTTCTTCATCACAGGAAACCATATAGACGCAGGATTCTTTTCTGCCGAGCATGGTAATGTGATCGCTGATCTTTCCGGACGTTTCGATAATCATGACGAACTCCCTTTTTGGGCGGCGACAATGCGTCGCAACATTTCATCCAGCGGAACTTCAGGCTCATAACCGATCAGCGCCCGGATTTTATCCATCCCCGGCACCCGGCGCATCATATCTTCAAAATCCTTCCCAAAAGCTTTTTCGTAAGGAATATATTCTATAGTGGAGCCAGAACCTGTTAAAGCAATGATTTTTTCAGCCAGATTCCGGATGGTGATTTCTTCGATGCCGCCGACATTGAACACCTCGCCCACCGCTTCGTCGGTTTCCATCAGCATGATGAACGCCCGAACCACATCCTTCACATAGGTAAATGTACGGGTCTGCATCCCGTCTCCATAAATGGTCAGCGAGTCACCGTGCAGCGCCTGATCCACAAACCTGGGAATCACCATGCCGTAAGCACCCGTTTGACGGGGTCCGACGGTATTGAACAAGCGGGTGATGACCGCCTTGAGTCCATTGGTGCGATAGTAAGCCAGCGCCGTGAATTCATCCATCAGCTTGGATGCGGCGTAACTCCATCGAAACTTGCTGGAAGGGCCGTAAATGATATTGTCGGTTTCCACCAGCGGTGCATGGAGATGCTTCCCGTAAACTTCCGATGTCGAGGCAATCAACACCTTTTTCTTGAATTTATCGCAGAGTTCCAACACCTTTTCGGTTCCCTGGATATTGGTGCGGATAGACTCCAGCGGTTTTTCCAGAATCGTTCGGACACCAACGGCTGCCGCCAGATGAAAGACGATATCACAGATACCTGTCAGCTCCAGCATGACGTTGTGGTTTAAAATCGTGTCAATGGTGACAAATATCCGGTTGTTAAAACGCGGATCCTCCGTAAACGGCTGAAGGTTATCCAGAGAACCGGTTGACAGATCGTCAATAATATAGACTTCATCACCTCTTTCAAGGTATGCTTCGGCCAGATGGGAGCCGATAAATCCGGCGCCCCCGGTGATCAGTACTTTCATGATTATATCCTGTTGGAAATAGCTGTTAAAAACCGAAATCGTCAATACGTGATGCTCTCGTAAAAAGTCGATTTTGGGACGGCTTCGTAAAATGTTCGCAGGCAAGGCGCGCAAATCCTGAGGAATGAAGCGTACTTGTGGTACGCTGCAATGACGAAGGATGCGGCGCAACGCAGTATGCGGACATTTTACGAAACCGTCAATACGTGAAACACCCGTCTTCATAGATGGTCAGCGATTTACCGTTTGTCAGGTACGCCTGGACACGTTTGGGCTCGGTATTCACCATATCCCAGTGAATGGCGGAATCGTTGAATCCTAATTTTTTCTTGAGGTTTTTGGTTAAATTTACGGGATCCCCGTTATAGGTATCGGCATAAGAAGCCCCAAGCGCAACATGACAATTACCGTGCGGCCCTCCGAAATTTTCATCAAACAAGGTGTGGGCCATAAAGCGGTCAATCTTCGAAAACCGTTTGTCTGTCAGCGAAAACTCGCCCAGACGGTTTGCCCCCGTATCGGTGGACAACTGGTTCACAACAAAGGATTCTCCCGCCCCCGCAGAAATATGGACGGCGACGCCATCCTTGAATTCCAGACGCACATCGTTCACATAGTTGCCGTTTCGATAAGACGGCAGATTGGCAAAATAAACACCCCGCGTGCCACGCCAGTCCGGAGACATAAACAGTTCGAAGCTGGGAATGTTGTGTCCGGTGATTCCCACCCATTTTCGCTGACCCCCTGGCGTAATCTCAAGATCAATATGTTCGGATTCGATATGAAAGCGCCGGACATCCATACGATTGAGCCATGCCTGAATCCTCCGGGATTTTCGGTAAACAGCCTGCCATTCAGACACCGGATTGTCATGATCCAGAAAGCAGGCGTGAATGATCTGCTGCGTGTAGTCGTCCAGAGAAAGCTCCGCGTGCCGGGCTTGTTCTTCGGTAGGCAGCATGCACAATGTCCAGCTGAATTCTCCGGATGCCTCGCGCTGATCCAGGATATCCCTGATATATTTTCTGGCGACAGCAGCTCTGCCGATTTTCTGGGAATCCACCTGATTCAAATGGGTTATGGATTCAGGGGCAAGCAGGTAAATGCTGCCCTTGACCGCACCAAAGAATTCGCGCTCTCCCGGAGGCTGAAACACAAGCTGCCGGCGATCGGAAAGCTGATAGAAACTTTTTTCCATTTCCGGCGACAAGGTAATTCGCTGCACAGGATTCAGCCCTGTTTCCAGCAGGCTGGCGTAAAGCACCTCGGCAAGCGGCATCGCCTGCGCATCGTAGCGGATCAGCACAGTATCCTGTTTGCGAAAGGGTTTGGTCCGGGAAGCCTTGAGCCCCCAGATCAATATGTCCGCATAACGTTTCAAATATGTTTTCGAAAGCATCGTCATATCTATTTCATCACCGACATCAGGGGTGTTCCTCTTTAAGAAAAAGGTTGTGGTACTCGGCATCGGACAAATGCGTTTTCAGCAGGCGATTGATCAACCCGAAAATTTCCTCCATCTCATCCTGACTCAGGGAAGGAATCAACTGTTTCAGCAACTGATCATCGGAGAATTTCTGAAGGTAGTACATCACGGTATTTTCATCGGTCTGACGGTCAAGACCAAACCCCACCAGCCCGTTGTACATTTCTACAAAATTATGGGTATGCTGTTTCATAACTTCCTTCCCCCATTTCGAACCCGTAACAAATTGGAATCCGGATAGGCTGTTGAAAGATTCGCAATCATGTGTTGAAAAATCCAGTAAGTTACATTAATTGAAAAGATGGTGAAGGTCAACCTTGACGGCTTCATAAAAAGTCTGAAATGAACTCCATTGTCAAGACAAAAAAAGAGCCGAGTTTAAGAATGCAGGGGCAGACACACGGGTCTGCTCCTGCAGGCGGTTTCAAACGAAATGACTGCTTTCAGGACAGGATACAAGATGATTTCCCAGGAAATGTTTTTTAATCTTTTCGCCAATGAATTCCGGGCGCTCGCAACCTCCAAAGGTGTGGATGAGGCGGACATGGAGCGGATCATCCGGATATTTCTGGAAGCCATGAAGAATCCATACACGGATGAACGCCAAATTTATCAACGGATAGCCGAAAGCGACATGGAATCCGGACATAAGGTTCAAGCTTATGAAAATTGAGCAACTAAAGATGGAACACATCGGCTGCTATGCGGCCAGAACCTTCGAATTCTCAGAGCTTTCCGTGGTTTACGGAGAAAACCGTTCCGGAAAATCCACAATGATTTATGCACTTTATTATGCGCTGTTCGGAAAGCATCTGAACACCACATTAACGGCTCCGGATTTGTGCCAGAAAGGCGAGAATGTCGGCGCAGTCACACTTCGTTTCAATATGAAAGACGGCGTTTTTCAGTTGTGGCGCTCAACAACAGGCGCCGGAGCCGTTTCAGAGCTCTCCAGAGACGGCGTCACCTGGAATCCGCTGGAACCGGAATCCGCGGATTCCCTGAAATCCATGGGAATTATTCCCGCCGATGTCGCATCGCTGACGTCCTTCTTTCGTGAAGGTGAACTCATCTATTTTCTGAAAGACATTCCCCGATACAACAAGACCCTGCTGCAGCAGATTCTGGAGATGGATGACATCTTTATTCTGCAAACACGCTTTAAAAAAGCCGGCGCCCTTGCCAGAGAAAAACGGAAAGATATTCTGGCCGGCGTTCCATCGCGGGAAATGTCCCGCTCCGATCTGGAACACATGCAGAAAGAAGCTGAAACGCTCGAAAAGCAGCTCCGGGAAACAGAGACGGAACTCAAGCTGCTTTCGTCAGGTTTCGGAGAATTCACGGATCCGCGACTGGCGATAGTTCTGCAGCGATCTTATGACGAGAAAAAAAATGAACTCGACGCCATCGAAAAGGCGATGGCCGAACTGCCGCCAATACAGGAATTATTTCAGAAAAAATCATCCGTTGAAAAAAGCCTTTCGGAAGGCAACGCCGTATATCCCAATCCGGATGAGCTTCAGCGACAAATTGGAAGGACCGAGCAACTGCTCCAGGATGTCCGATCCGAACTCCAGCGCCTTTCTGATCTTGAGAAGCAACCCGTCTGCCATACCTGCGGCCAAAGTCTGTCCCGCGAGCATCTGGCCCGCTTGATCGCAGAACGCAGAACGCAGGGAGAATCGCTTGAAAACAGTCGCAAGCATCTGGCGTCTGAACTCATGACGGTGCAATCTACCATTATGGAGCAAAAAACCTGCAAAACCGCTTTAAGCGCCATTCAACGGCAAATCGCCGAGCTTCAGCACTGGGAGCAGAAACGGGACACGCTGAAAGGGCAGCTTGCCCGTACCGGTGAAGACTTGGAACGGACTCAAAAAACCGGCGGCGGCTCTGAAAACATGGAACATTATCAGCAGGTTCAGACACTTCAAAATCGGCAGTCCGATCTCCAGAAGCGACTGCTGCTTCTCAGGGTGGAAATCGAACAGGTCTCCGGGCAATTGAAAGAAAACGAAAAACGCCGTGAAAAAATACGGCTTGCCGATCACCACATCCTGTTATGTGATATGGCATACCAGGCCATAGATCGGGCTGTAACGACCCTGAATCAGGAATTGATGGCAAAAATCCGGGAAAGCCTTCGGGAGTGGACCGGATATTTCCAGTATCTGGATCAGTTCGATGTCGAAATCACGCCCAAAGAACTCAGCCCCATCATTCAGGCGAAAGGCTACACCTATAAACTGAACCAGATGAGCAAAAGCGAGCGGATTTTTCTCTACCTGATGTTAAAGCTGGCCATCGGGGATGCTCTGGGGAATCTGGGCGTTTTCGTACTGGACGATCCGGCGGACGGTCTGGATGTCAAACGTCAGGAAGTTCTGGCGCATCTTCTACAGGAAATAAGCCACAGGCGTCAGGTGGTCGTCACCACCAACGATGAGCGTTTTGCCGACATGCTCCCCCGGCAGTTCCGCATTGATCTGTAGTCTTTAAGATACAGCTTCGCAACGGCGACAGCCGTTTTTACTCCGCCTTCCGAATCAGATCACACGGCGCATACGCCCCATTCAGCGCCAGCCGTACCCGGGTTCCGGTGCGCGCTTCATCCAGCGGCGCGCCCTCCATATCCGTTATCGCCAGGACGCTGTCCGGCTGCGGAGGCCCTTTTCGGACAAGAATTTCAATGGATTCGCCTCTTCGTATCTTGTTACGGACATCACACACGATGGATTGCCCCGCATCTGACGCGAGAATTTTCCCCAGAAAGACATGATCTTGAAACGACTTGTAGTTGTCGAAATTGGGGGAAATCTGATCCGGATTTCCCAGATAGAAACCCGTAGAATACCCTCGGTGACTGATGCGAAGAAGTTCTGCGATCCATGCGTCGTTCAACTGATAACATGCCGGATCCTGATACCAGGCATCAAGAGCTTCCCGATACGTTTTTACGACCGCAGCGATATAATGGATGCCTTTCATCCGGCCCTCAATCTTCAGCGAAGTAATACCTGCTTGGATCATTTCCGGCAGGTGTTCTATCATGCAGAGATCTCTGGAATTAAATATATAGGTGCCGCGCTGGTCTTCCATGACCGGCATGAATTTTCCGGGCCGGGTTTCTTCCATGACGGCGTATTGCCACCGGCACGGATGGCAGCACAGCCCGCGGTTACTGTCCCGACCCGCCATGAAGCTGCTGAGAAGACACCGTCCGGAATAGGAAATACACATGGCGCCATGCACAAAACACTCCACGTCCATATGCGACTTCCGGACAATTTCTGAAATTTCGGAAAGATGAAGCTCTCTGGCGGCGTTGACACGCACCGCGCCCATTTTTTTCCAGAACACGGCGTCCGCCCAGTGGGTGGTATTGGCCTGAGTGCTGATATGAAGCGGGATTTCAGGAATAATCTCCCGCGCCATTTCAAATATACCCGGATCCGCCACGATAACGGCATCCGGTCTGGCCGCGCCGAGCTGCGCCAGATACGCCTCAATGGCTTTCAGTTCATGATTTCGGGGGTAAATATTGCACGCCACATACACTTTTTTCCCCAGACCATGCGCCAGCCGCACCGCCGCACCCATTTCCGGAAGGGTAAAATTTCCGGAGAAATTCCTCAGACTGAAATCCTTTCCGGCCAGATATACGGCATCCGCTCCATAATGCAGTGCGATTTCCAGTTTTTCGAAGTTTCCCGCCGGAGCCAGCAGTTCAATTTTATCGGACATTATCAAATAAGATGCCTTCGTAATAGTTATCCATGGCGCGGCGGGCTTATCACCGCTTCGCCGTCCAGAACCACGACCTGGTTTTGATTGGTGCACACGGTTTTCAGATGCACCCGCTTTTTCTCCCGAATCACCTCAATCACCTCGACGGTTGCCGTTATGGTATCGCCAATAGCCACCGGAGCCCGGAAATTCAGTTGCTGCTGTAAATAAATCGTACCGGGTCCGGGAAGCTGGTTGCCCAGCACGTTTGAAATCAGGCCTGCCGACAGCATGCCGTGCGCAATCCGCGTCTTGAAAGCTGTGGTTTTGGCATAGGTTTCATCGATATGCGCCGGGTTGAAATCACCGGTAATTCCGGCGAACATATAGACATCCGTTTCAGAAATGGTTTTGGTGAATGACGCTGTCTGCCCCGGTGTCAATTCATCAATCGTTTTCCCCTTCATGTCAAACTCCCATGCTAATTTAAACAATTTTGACGGCTTCGTAATTCCATTTTGCTTTCAAAATGATATTCCAGCAAGCATGCTGACAAAGGTATCAGTTTGAATGCGAACTGGAATAAAAAGTCCGCGTGCTGCGTTACGCCGCCTTCGACGTTATGCGCCGTGATGCGGCCGCTCATGTTGCCTTCGACGATCATTTTGGAGATGTACAGGCCGCTGCCGCTTCCCTTTCATAAAACGTGACGCCCACACGCTGGATATGTTCGATGACATCAGGATCGCTGATATGCTGAAAGATGGACAGATCAATCATGTAGGGCAGGAGCAGATCATCGAGTTCATCCATGATTTTGTACAGTACGTTCAACGTCAAATTTACGTCGCCGCAGAGTGTCAGGTCAATGTCCGAACCATTTTTAAAATTTCCTTTCGCGCGTGAACCATACAGCACAGCCTTTTCCACTTGCGGAAATTTGGCAAAAACAGAGCGAATTTTTTCGATAGTCGCATCTTGCAGGCCGTACTTCATGCAGGGCTTCCCTCTTTCAGTTTATTCATTGTGATTCGGAGTTCATCGAATTCAAAATAGTAAGTGTCGAGAATTGCAGAGGCAATTTTAGATGCTGTGATTTCATCGTAAGTATGGGTGGTCAGATTGCGGCTTTTTATCATGTCCATCCATGTTTCGCCGTTTCCGATAAGTCCGCTCCTGAAGGCTTCGCGTGTAACATCTTTTGAGCCATAAAGATCGCGGGCCCCTCGATTTTCGAGAAAATCCTTCAATGTATTCCACGCCAGTTCGTGGGTATATTCAAAAGCTTGAATCAGACCCTGTTCTTCAAGTTTGGAAAGACGGCGCTGTTGCGCCAGCTCCACGGCTTCTTTCAACTGCGAAAAGGCTTTGACAAAATGATCGAACCGCTGAATCCAGCGGATATCCGGCGTGTCCATCAGATACCTCCAACGTCCCAAATGCCATCATAAGGGGGCAACCACAGAGAGGGGGTGTCCCGACATTCCCGCATGGTGTGTTCTTTATTGGAAATCACCTTATGCCCATATTTTTGAGGCGGTTTTTTCCGAAGGCTCCCAGACCGGCTCTGGGGGCCGCGACCCGGTGGGGAAGGTGAGACGGAACTTTTGTCTTGATCCCGGCATCCTGGGAAAATGCACGAAACGCCTTTATTTTCACAGTGAGTCCATTCCGGGTCAAACGGTCATCATCTAGATAATCTTTTGCCAAAAAGGTTACGGATTTGCAATTGAAATCGTAGAATTCCGAGGACATTTCACTATACCCCAGAGCGTGCGATTGAGACACTGCAATCCATGTGGTCAAGAATCGCGTCCTTTCGGAGGGAAAGCATTGCCGATCATATGCCGCCAGCATATCGAAAAGCGCACTCCGGATATCGGCAAAGGTAAATCAGATGCCATCGTAAAAAGTCGATTTTCGGACGGCTTCGTAAAAACAAACATCGGCTTATAAATTCAGCGTCATGAGAAGCGGCGGCTGAACATCTGATACTTCAACGATATCGGAATCTTCCCTGATGTACAGATTGCCTCCGGCGTGTTCTTCAATCATGCTGATGGATTTTTCCATATGCTGAACAAATTCCTCAACGGGTATCATCTCCCCGTAGGTTCGGGTAAAAGAATAAATACAGATATCGCTTTGGGCCATCGCGCCTGCAATATCCCTGGCGTCTTTCAGCAATTTCAGGGCTCGCTTTACCATGGCCACCGTACGCACCGGTAAAAAGTCCCACAGACAGACCGCCTGACAAAAATACGTGGTTGGCCGGTAAGCGTCAAGGCCGATGGAATCATCATGAATTTCCCCCTTCCTGATGATGATATGCTCCAGGAATTCATATTGCTTCTCCAGCGGCAGATCATCCCGTCTGTAGCCGATTTGCCACTGAAAATCCAGGGAAGTTTTCAGGATGATATCCGGCTTGCCGTTCAGCTTCTTGCGGATATCCGTAAAGATGGCTTCATCGTTTTGGAGAATTGCTTTCATTATCTTGAGACTGTACAAAAGATAGAAGGAACGGATAAAGGACGGGGAAACCGTTATCCCCTTGCCGAAGAGCTGCTCCGCCTTTTCCAGGGCATCGAACACCACCTGTTTCAAACTTTCAAAATCGCGGCGCTCATCGTAAATGCCTTTCCCCTCTCTCATGCAGCGCAAGGTCTGCATGGCCTTGACAACATACAGCACCGCGTATTCGCAGTAAAAATCTTCGGATCGGGTTGAACAGTTTTCCTCGACGTACAAAGCTTCAAGTTCCGCCTGCTGGAGCATTCCTTCAAAGGTTCCGTATGAAGGCGCATCAACAGCCAGATTGCGGAATAAAACCAGACGCAAGGTTCTGGCAGTCATATCTGTAGGAGCGATGCTGAGGACGACACGCAATATTTCCAGCGCTTCCCGAAAACGGCGGCGATAATAAAGGGTTTTGGCAATTTCAACGCCCAGCATGGCATTATGAGGAAACCTGAAAAAGGTGGTGACAGCGTTACTGTCCGCGGTTTTACCTGTTGCATTCATTTCATTATCCGGGAAATACATCAAATGCATCAGGGACGCCCTGGATTCAGAATCATTTTTCAGGATGGAATCTTCCAGCAGTTCCGGAACGAAATCAAAATAAAGAACGCTCCAGAATTCCTCAACCCACCAGATGGTGAGCGCCTCTCCGTTGAACAGGGCGGTTTCATATGGACGTTTGCAAAGGATGGCGCGGATGTCGTTGACGAGCAGACATTGCCGGACATAGTCTGTGATACGAATCACCGGATCGCCCGGCAGTCTGGAGTTCAGGATGGGCAGCAGATAATTGTGCAAGGTGGTGTACTCTCCTGCCGTGATGCCGACAGACAGGAACCGGTTTTTGGTGCAATACTTTGAAAGCGCCCATCGGATGGCGATCTGATGCGCCAGCGATACGGCGCTGCGAAGACATGACCGGTACGCTGCAGGAATGCTGGCGATGTCTTCTTTGGGAAAATCAATATACAGCGTCGTTATATCCTGAGATCGCACCTTTCCCCAGCGGCCATAGAAAAAATGGCTGATATTTTTTTCAATGTACTGCTTCAGCGATTTTTTAAGCCAGCCGACAATTTCATGATCGATGACATCCCCCCGGCTGTAAATGGCAAAACCGATCCGGACGCCTTCATGAAAAACCTGATCCAGGGATCGATTCCCGCTGCATAGCTGTAACAATGTGTCGTAGTTCCACGGGAGCTCCATATCCGCCCGCTCATGCCCGATCCAGAATGCGAGACTGCGCAGCACGTTCTGTTTATAGACCGTATCGGCAGGTTCCCGCTTCAGGCGCGTCAGCATGGAATTGCTGACGCGCGGCAATTCAAGCTGGCATTCATCCAGGAGATGATTGATGCGGTCTGTCAGAGCGCGGATTGACAGATTCACTTTTAAAAACTCTTCTTTTCTATCCAGAAATCCTTCGAAGTTAAGACCGGCCGGCAGTTTAAAATCTTCCGGAGATGAACGGCTGCGCCGGATAAAAGCCTTCAGCCGGGTTAAATCAGGAGCATCGGTAATTTTTTCCTTTTCTGCATAAGACAGGAATGACTTTAAAATAGCGGCGTTTTCATTATTTTCTGCAAATGCGGTAAATGCCTGATGCGTTGGAAAAACCGCTATCAGAGCCGATGCGGCCTTATTTTTTGTATTCATGAAATTGTGTGTCTTCCCTGTTGCTTTCCCCAAATGACAGCGGATTTCCTGATTCCGTTTTGCTTTTAAAATGACATTCCAGCAAGCTGTTTTTCCCGGACACAGAATAAATCAAAATGCCATGTGTTTTATACTAAAATGGTATTTTTATTAAAACATTCGAATATTTTGACATATGTTTCACGATAATATATATCAGGCTATCATAGTGAATATCAATACAAATTAACATGTTATTGCGATTCACAATTTTAGGGACAATATCACCACAAAGAGGGGAGAAACCGTCATGGACCATTACAAACTGTTTATTGATGGCGCATTTGTCGAAGCCGCCAGCGGCGATGTTTTTGAAACGATCGATCCGGGAACCGGGACTCCTTTTGCCACGGTAGCAAAGGCAGGGCCGGCGGATGCCGAAGCGGCGATTGCCGCGGCAAGACGGGCTTTTGACAGCGGAATATGGAGCCATCTCAGTCCCGCCGCGCGGGCGGACAAAATTTACGACTTTGCCGATCATGTGGCGCAGCAAACCCTGCGCTTAGCGATCACAGAATCCATGGATGCCGGGCAGGTCATCAAGCTGTCTAAATACTGGGGAATGCTGGGGTCGGCGCTGCTGCGCAATCTCGGATATTACGCCAGCCGTGATTTTCCCTGGGAGGAAGAAATCCCCTATTCGGGCAATGTTTTTGCTCCTGGCCGGGAATGGATACGGCGGGAACCGATCGGCGTATGTGTGGGCATTGTTCCCTGGAATTTTCCAGCGAGCATGGCTTTCTGGAAAATCGCCCAGGCTATTATCATGGGAAACAGCGTCATCCTGAAACCGGCCACGTCCACACCTCTGACGGCCCTGATTATTGCCGAGGCGGCGCAAGCGGCAGGCATTCCCAAAGGCGTCATCAATGTTCTCCCCGGTCCGGGCGAAGAATTGGGCAAAATTCTGTGTACCCACCCTGATGTGGACAAAATCGCCATCACGGGCAGCACCAAAGCCGGGCGAGATGTCATGAGAATGGCCGCTGACACTGTAAAAAAGGTCACGCTGGAGCTTGGCGGAAAATCGGCGAACATCATTCTGGATGACGCCGATATCAATCTGGCCGTAAACGGCGCATGTTTCGGCACATTTTTCCATCAGGGCCAGATTTGTGAGTCGGGCACCCGTGTTCTGGTGCCGGCGAAAATCTATGATGAGTTCGTTGATAAAATGAAAAAGCGGGCTGAGGAAATTCGTGTCGGGTATCAGCTTCTTTCGACAAGCCACATGGGCCCCTTGGCCAACACGGCGCAACTGGCCACCGTGGAACGTTATGTAAAATTAGGGCGGGAAGAAGGAGCGACGCTTCTGACCGGCGGCAAACGTGTCGAGGTCCCTGGTCTGGAAGGCGGCTATTATTACGCACCGACAATCTTCACGGACGTCAAAAACTCCATGCGCATCGCTCAGGAAGAAATCTTCGGGCCTGTCGTCTGCGTGATCAAATACGACGGTGATGAAGAAGCTGTGGCGATTGCCAACGATTCCATGTATGGCCTGGGCGGAGGGGTCTTTTCACGCAGCAACGCCCGTGCGGAGCGAGTTGCCAATCAGATGCGGACAGGAACGGTATGGATTAACAATTATCATATATTTGGCGACCTCTGTCCTTTTGGCGGCTACAAACAATCCGGCGTGGGCAGGGAACTTGGCGCCGCAGGACTTGCCGAATACACGCAGATCAAGCGCATTCATGTCAATTCCTTTGCCGCCGTGGAGAGCAATTTCACCATGGCGTGTCTCTCCGATGAGACCCGGCTGACGTTCATCCAGTACAACTGTCCGACAAATGTCATTTCCGGTCATGGCACCCTTCCCGCTATCTACAAAGAGATCGTGAATCTCGGATGCAAACGGGCGTTGATCCTGACAGACCCCGGCGTCGTCAAGGCCGGACTGGTGCATCCGGTTCGCGACGCTCTGGTGGATTTCTGCGCAGGCGTTTTCGATAATATTGCTCAGGATACCGATCTGGAAACGGTGGACGCCGCTGTGGCCATGGCCCGTGAACTTAAGGCGGACTGTATTGTCAGTGTCGGCGGCGGCAGCGTTATCGATACGGCGAAGGTGGTTTGCGTCACCCTGAAGAACGGAGGCAAAGCCAACGACCACATCGCCATCAATCGCCTTCAGGAAGCGCAGACACCCCATATCGTTATCCCCACGACGTCTGGAACGGGAAGCGAGGTGACGAACATCGCCGTGATTAAAAGCAAGACGGCGCAGCGCAAGGTTTTTCTGGTGGATCCGCGGATTATCCCCAATACCGCCATTCTCGATCCCCGTTTTACCGTAACCCTCCCTCATGGTCTTACCGTCACGACGGCTATGGATGCCATGACCCATGCCGTGGAAGCCCTGACGAGCATCATGGCTCAGCCTATTTGCGACGGCCAGGCGTTGCAGGCGATTCGGCTGATCCGCGAAAATCTGCCCAAGGTATGCATCAATCCCCAGGATGAAACCGCCCGGAACAAGCTTCAGATTGCCGCCACCATGGCGGGGTGGGCGTTCACCATCGCTCAGGTGGGGCTGGCGCACGCCATGGCCCATACCCTGGGCGCGCTCTATAACGTACCGCACGGAGCGGCCTGCGGTATTGTTCTGCCCGCGGTGATGCGCTTCAATATCGACTTTGCCGCCGACAAACTGGCTATGGTGGCGCAGGCAATGGGCGTCCACGCGGCCGGAATGGATGACAGAACTGCCGCTCAGTCGGCGGCAGACGCCATCGAAACGCTGATGAAAGAAGTCGGGCATCCCATGCGGCTGCGCGATGTCGGTGTTCCTGAAGAGGGTCTCGACATGGCGGCATTTCATGCCATCTGCGATATGGCGGCCCTTTTCAACGCCAGACCTGCAGAAGACCCCGGTGCGGTTGCCGCCCTGTATAAGGAAGTTTATTAACCAGGCAATATTGACGGCTTCGTAAAAAGTCCGCATGCTGCGTTGTGCTGCATCCTTCGTCGTTGCAGCGTACCACAAGTACGCTTCATTCTTCAGGACTTGCACGCCTTGCCTGCGAACATGTTACGAAGTCGTCCGAAATTCGACTTTGGGTTTGAATGTAACCTTTTGTCATTCCAAACGAAAGTGAGAAAACCGCCACTTTTTTCTTTCGGATGGAATGGCAGAAGGTCTCTGCTTTGCCGGTGATAATTCCATTTTGCTTTCAAAATGATATTCCAGCAAGCATTCGGACTGAGACCGCGAAAGCAAGCGAGCAGCGATGAGACTGTACATTCAGTACGTCGAATCGCGGCACAGCGA
>LKPX01000096.1 GCA_001443525.1 Desulfobacteraceae bacterium RAAP-1
GTAAAATGTTCGCAGGCAAGGCGTGCAAATCCTGAGGAATGAAGCGTACTTGTCGTACGCTGCAATGACGAAGGATGCGGCACAACGCAGCATGCGGACTTTTTACGAAGCCGTCAAAATTTGTGATCTGTAAACTGAAAGTGGAGCATGTTATGAAAAAAGTAACTGAAACAGCATTAAAAACAGGGAAAGTGCTTTCACCCATAGATGATGACATTAAGATTGGAGGGGCCACGGAAGCCGTTTTGAAGGCTCCCGTAGAGTCACAGACTCCGGTTCGCCGTTTTAAACCGCAGCGGCTTCTCGAAAAGGAAACAGCAAAGACAGCGCTGAAACAGGCATTTATCATGCTGCGACCCGACATGCAATGGAAGAATCCTGTAATGTTCGTGGTCGAGATAGGCGCCTTTCTGACGCTTTTTTATGTCGTGCAAATGGTATTGGGCGGGGAGAAGAGTCAGACGCCGATCACGTATTTCATCGCTCTTGACACATGGCTTTTTCTGACAGTACTCTTTGCCAATTTTGCTACGGCGCTTGCCGAAGCACGGGGTAAAGCCCAGGCCGATTCACTCAGACGCGCCCGCCAGGATACGCCGGCCTATCGCCTGAATTCAGCAGGAAATATCGAAAAAGACATTGAAAAGGTTTCCTCGACTGATCTGAAATCGGGGGACTTGGTACTTGTGAAGGCTAGCCAGACAATCCCCGGTGACGGAGAGGTTATTAAAGGGATAGCTTCTGTTGATGAATCCGCGATTACCGGTGAGTCCGCTCCTGTGATCCGTGCTGCGGGCGGTGACCGGTCAGGTGTGACAGGGGGCACTGTCGTGCTGTCCGACTGGATTGTCGTCAGCATTACGAGCGGCGCCGGCGATTCTTTTCTCGACCGGATGATTGCTCTGGTTGAGGGTGCAATCCGCCAGCGAAGTCCCAATGAGATAGCTCTTACCCTGGTACTCTCAGCCTTTACGCTGGTTTTCCTGATCGTAGTGATTCCTCTCTGGCCCATGGCCTGGAATGCCGAGCAATACATGATGAGCTTTCTTGGCCTTTCTGAACCTTTGAAGAGCCTGGGTACGGATATCCCAACGCTTATCGCGCTCATTGTCTGCCTGATTCCAACCACCATCGGCGCTTTGCTTGCCGCGATAGGAATCGCCGGAATGGACCGCGCTCTTCAGGCCAATATCATTGCAAAGAGCGGCAAGGCGGTGGAACTGGCGGGCGATATTGATGTTGTGTTGCTGGATAAAACGGGAACGATCACTATCGGGAACAGGAACGCGACAGCCTTTTTACCTGTCGGACACTATTCTTCCGGCGATGTGGGGCAGCTCGCCGCCATGGCGTCTGCAGCGGATGAGACGCCTGAAGGCAAAAGCATCGTGAAACTCTTCGCAAAAGGAAACGAAGTTCCAATCAATATCCCGGACCAGGCTGATTTTATACCCTTTACCGCTCAAACGCGTATGAGCGGAGTCAATCTTCCGGATGGACGACAGATACGCAAGGGAGCTGCGGACGCCGTCATCAAGTTTGTCGAAGAGAACCATGGCAACGTGCCTGAAGAACTCAATGCTCTGGTTGATGGCGTGGCATCGGAGGGTGCAACCCCTCTTGTCGTTTCTGACGGCATTCAAATAGCGGGCGTGGTCGTTCTTGAGGATATCTTAAAACCATACATGAGTGAGCGCTTCGAACGGCTGAGAATGATGGGGCTTCGGACCATCATGATTACCGGGGATAACCCGATGACGGCTGCAACGATTGCCAAAAGGGCCGGCGTCGATGACTTTCTCGCTCAAGCGACGCCGGAGACCAAGCTGGCTTATATCCGCAAGGAACAAGCGGGCGGGAAGCTGGTGGCCATGATGGGGGACGGCACCAACGATGCGCCGGCCCTGGCTCAAGCGGATGTGGCTCTTGCCATGAACGCGGGAACACAGGCGGCCAAGGAAGCTTCCAACATGATCGATCTGGACAGCGATCCCACAAAGCTGATCGAAGTTGTGGAAATCGGAAAACAGCTCCTGATCACGCGAGGATCGCTGACGACCTTTTCCATGGCCAATGATGTGGCCAAATACTTCGCCATTATCCCGGCGCTTTTTGCCGGAACGCTGCCGTGGCTTAAGGTGATAGACGTTATGCACCTGCATTCACCGACATCGGCCATTCTCTCGGCCGTGATTTTCAATGCGCTCATCATTCCCGCGCTGATTCCGGTGGCGCTGAAGGGCGTCCGCTATCGAGCGCTCGGAGCTGATGCCCTGCTGCGAAGGAATTTGCTCGTATGGGGACTGGGTGGTGTCGTGCTGCCCTTTATTGGTATTAAACTCATTGACCTTATCATGGTGAGCCTGCATCTGGTAAGTTGACAACTTCAGTCACGGAGGCATCAATATGTCCAAAGATATTTCAAAAAGTCTTTTGCTCTTGTCGTTTTCAGTTGTACTTTGCTGCATCATATATCCACTGTCGTTATGGGTGGCGGGTCAGACATTTTTTTCATTCCAGGCCAACGGCAGCATACTTAACGGTCCGGACGGGAAACCTGTGGGATCAAAGCTCATCGCGCAGCCCTTTACCAAAGACGAATACTTTCAACCCAGACCTTCCGCAGCGTCTTACGATGCATCCGCTTCGGCCTCATCGAGCCTGGCGGCGTCGAACTACGCGCTGCGGGACCGTGTCGCCCGATTTCTCGGCCCAATTGTGAGGTATCGAAGCGGTCCGAAGGCTGGGCAACTCGTGGCTCCGGATGTTGAAAGCTGGTTTCAGAAGGACATGTTTCAAGGTAAACCGCACATCGTTGCTCAGTGGGCGACTCAGCATAACTCTCTTGCCCAGGCTTGGGTCAATATGGATACGACCCACAGTGCGTATGTGAATGACTGGGCGAAAGCGCATCCCCTCATAGCAGCCAGATTCGTCAAGGATCATCCGGCTATTCCCGAACCGAAGGCGCCGGATCTGGCTGTTGTGTTCTTCCAAATCTTTTCGGAGGAAAACCCCGGCAAATTTCCTTTCGCTGTCGGTCATACAGGAGGTGATGGCAAGACTGAAATGGCGATGGAGCCTGTCAGCACAGGATCGGATATTCAATCAATCTTTTTTTTGATGTGGCGGGAAGATCATCCCAAAGCCGATCTCCAGGAAGTTCCGGGAGATATGGTTATGGCGTCGGCATCCGGGCTCGATCCTGATATAACGCTTCAAAATGCAGAGTTCCAGCTCGAACGTGTTTCCTCCAAATGGGCCGTTGACTTAAAACGCGATCCGGCCGTGGTGCAAAAGGAAATTGAGCAGATATTACAAAAAAATGCTTCCGCCCCTTTGGGAGGATTGGCGGGTGAGAAATTCATTAACGTACTCGAAGTCAATCTTGAGCTTCGCAATCGTTATGGAGAACCATCATCGTCTTGATGCGGCAATTTGTGGTCATAAGAAGGGATAATCAAAATACATGACATCCGACGATAAAGCATTAAGCTTTCTCAGATTGATTCGCCGCTCTCAACGCGGAAAACTTAAAATTTACCTTGGCTATGGACCAGGGGTCGGAAAAACATACCAGATGCTTCTTGAGGGGCGTCGTATCAAGCAGGAGGGCATTGATGTCGTTGTCGGGCTGGTAGAGACACACGGCCGTCTTGAAACAGCCGGACTCATCGAGGGGCTTGAAGTCATTCCGCGTCGTCAGGTTCAGTATCACGGCATCACGATCGATGAGATGGATCTGGATGCGGTTCTATCACGTCACCCCCAAGTGGCTCTGGTAGATGAGTTGGCGCATACCAACGCTCCTGGCGGAAAAAATCTCAAACGTTATCAGGATGTTCAGGCTCTTCTTGATGCAGGCGTTCATGTGGTTAGTACACTTAATATCCAGCATCTGGAGAGCCTCTATGACACGGTAGAATCTTTAGTGGGTGTAAAAGTACACGAACGGCTGCCGGATTCCGTGCTCTTTGATGCAGATGAAATCGTCAATGTGGATCTTGCGACTCAGGATCTGCAGCAACGCCTGCGCGAAGGTAAAGTGTATCCAAAAGAGCGGGTGTCTGCAGCGCTTGAACATTTCTTTCAACGCGCCAGGCTGGACGAACTGCGGGAATTGACACTTCGGGAACTGGCTTCGCAACTTGATATCAAACGCCGCAGCACCCCCAAAGAAAAACAGCATGTCGCGCCAGATCAGGTCATGGTATGTCTGAGTTCGCGGGGGCCCAACAGCGCCATGCTGCTTCGTTATGGATCCAGACTTGCCGGACGACTGAACCGGGACTGGTACGCCGTCTATATCCAAACACAAAATGAAGCTCCAGCCGTTATTGACGCGGCAACGCATCGCTACCTGCTGGACACATTGACTCTGGCCAATGAGCTTGGCGCAATGGTCTTCACCTACAGAGGCGAAGACATTGCGGACACGATTTTGCATTTTGCCAGAGAATATCGTGTCGGGCATATTGTTATCGGCCGTCCCGGTCCGCAGCCTTTTTGGAAGAACTGGCTGGGTAGAAAGACGATTGTCGAACGGCTCATTCTAAAAGCAAAAGGACTAACCATCGTGGTTGTCGATCCGAGAACCGAAGATAAGGAGGGAATATGACGATAAAGACAAAACTTTCATTGGGGTTGGGATTCCTGTTTCTGATTATTTTTGCACTTGCCGCGTTTTGTTCCAATCATGTGGGAAAACTGGCCAAAGAAACAGATAATATTCTGAGAAATAATTATAATTCGCTCGTCTATTCCAGAGATATGTTTTCAGCTCTTGATGATATGAAAAATTCGATCAGCAGTTTTGTATTCAACTCAAGTGATACGGGCATCAAGTCGGATTACTATCATAAGTTGTTTGAATCCGGGAGGGCCATGTTTGAAACAAATTTAAAGTCTGAAAATAATAATATTACTGAAATTGATGAAAAAGAAACTGTCGAGAGGCTCAATCGTGACTATGAGATGTTTTTAAAACTCTGTCTGCAGATGAAAAATGGAGTAAATGGAAATCTTGTATATTTTAACGATTTTCTGCCTGCCTGTGAAAAATTGAAGGAATCCATCAATAGTATTTATAACATTAACATGCAGGCGGTCGTGCGGAAAAGCCAGATGGTAAAGCAAGACGCTGCCAGTTTTTTTCACTCTATGGCGGTGATAGCGATATTCTGCGTTCTTTTGGCCCTGGGATATTTTTGGTATTTCCCTCTTTATATCTCTACATCCTTTGGTTATCTGTCGCAGAGAATTCGTAATTTGCTGAAAAATATGGGTATTGCATTCGACATAAATACCAGGGATGAGGCTTTTATCATTCTGCAGGCCATCAATCTGATCGAGAATAAATGGGGAGTGAAAAATGAGGACAAGGGGAGAGCCGCCTGATGGAGTAGCCGGACGGTGTGTCTGAGTGCCTGCGGTGCGGATTCTCTGGCGGAAGATCACTCAACGGTTGCCTGAACACGCATAGTTGCATAAACGCTACTGCAACAACCTTTCTTCAATGCAATATTGCAACCTGTTTCTAATATTGTTGTTTTGTAAATTCGGTTAAAATCATATGATATAAATAGATTGTGAAAATATCGGCCTTGTTTGAAAATTATGGCACATAAATTGCTTATTATCCATTTGATAACCCGGAGGTCAAAAGAGAGGTCTGGCGGATGAAAGCAGCTTTTGCAGTGTGGAACAACAGAATCGCTCCCGTATTCGATGCCGCCCGACAGCTGCACATCGTAACGGCTGAATCCGGGGACATCGTTAGTGAGGCGGATGAACGCCTGTCGGAAGATATATCCCTTGGCAAGGGGTATATCCTGGCGGAGCGGGGTGTGGATACCCTGGTCTGTGGCGCGATCACCCGATCGCTTCTGGCTTCAATAGCAGCCTATGGTATCGAAGTAGTTTGCTTTGTTGCCGGAGATATTTCGGATGTCATTCAGGCGTGGTTGTCTGGAAGCATCAAGAAGCAGGCTTTTACCATGCCCGGATGCTGCCGGCTGAAACGCCGGTTGCGGGCTTCAGGTCAAATGGACAGAAAGGAGACAGTTATGAACAGGATTGCAGTCAGCAGTGAGGGCCCGTTATTGGATGACCTGCTGGATCCCAGATTCGGAAGGGCGGCCGGTTTTATTATCGCCGATTCTGAAACCCTGGCGTTCGAGTATGTGGATAATGGTGCATCTCAGGCCATGGGACACGGCGCCGGTATTCAGGCGGCGGAGAATGTGGTTCGCAGCGGTGTAAAAGAAGTCTTGACCGGGTCTGTGGGGCCCAAAGCTTTTCAGGTATTGCAGGCGGCCGGTATCAGAATCGGCCAGAATCTTCAGAATGTAACGGTGCGTCAGGCGCTGGAACGATATAAGAATGGTCAGATTGAATGGACCGATCATCCAAATTCTCAAGGCTCAGGGCAGGGACGTGGACGGGGTATGGGACAAGGGCAAGGCTCAGGACAGGGACGTGGGCAGGGTATGAGACAGGGACAGGGCTCAGGGCAGGGACGCAAAGCATAATTTATTTCAGGCCATAACGGCCATAGATCAGGAGTATGACATGAAAACGTTGATTGCTGTGCCATCCGAACTTCCGGGTGGACTTGATGCCGGTTTAGGCGCCCATTTCGGGCATTGTGATCTTTATACGCTGGTGGCGGTCGAAGACGGCGCTGTCCAGCAGGTGGATGTGGTTCCCAATGTACCCCATCAGCAGGGTGGGTGCATGGCCCCGGTTCAATATCTGAGCCAGAAGGGCGTGAAGCAGTTGATTGCCGGCGGAATGGGGTTGCGTCCGCTTATGGGCTTCAATCAGGTGGGGATTGACGTTTATTATGGTGGCGGTTTCCAGAAAGTTGGAGACGCCATCAACGCCATCCTCGCCGGAAAGCTGCCTCAGTTCAGCCAGGAGAATACTTGCGGCGGCGGTGGCATGTAAATAGAGATGGTTTCGGAATTGCGACATCGAAAGGAAATCATGATGTATCGTGTTGTGATGGTATCATCTAAACCGGCGTTACTGTCGGCTCTGGGCAGTGCGCTCGAAGCCGATAACCGCCTGACCGTCGAATGGGCGGATTCCAGGGAACATGCACTGACGCTGGCGGTCGGCAAGCCTCCGGATTTGATGATCGTGGATGAGACGCCCGCCGCATCCGCCGATCTGGAGCTTGTCCGTAACATCATGCACTGCAATGCTTTAATCAATGTGGCGGTGATAAGCCATCTGCCGGAGGAGGCGTTCCATGAGGCCGCTGAAGGACTGGGCGTTCTCATGCAACTGCCTCCGGGAGCAGGCGCTGAAGAAGCACGGGCGGTTCTTTTGCGGCTGAGCCAAATGGGATATCTGACGAATCCGTAACTGAAGGTGAAAGCAGGGAATCATGATCATCAGCGTGGCGAGTGGAAAAGGGGGCACCGGCAAAACAACCATTGCCGTCAATATGGCGATGGCTCTGGGCACTCGTGTGCAACTGCTGGACTGCGATGTCGAGGAGCCCAACGCGCATCTGTTCATCCATCCGGAAATCACGAGTACCGAATCGGTAAACGTATCTGTACCGGCAGTGGATGAAGGCAGATGCACCGGATGCGGGAAATGCGCCGAAATCTGTCAGTTTAAGGCTATTGTCGTTATCAGCGGCATGGTGCTGACGTTTCCGGAATTATGCCATAGTTGTGGCGGCTGTATGGCAGTGTGCCCGGAAAAAGCCATCAGTGAAGCATTCCGCGAGGTTGGTGTGCTGGGGCGTGGATATCGCAACGGTCTGGATTTTGTTCACGGCAAGCTTCGCGTCGGCGAAGCCATGTCGCCGCCATTGATCCGGAAAGTTCGATCCTGCGCCCGTCCGGATGTTGTCACTATCATTGACGCGCCGCCGGGAACTTCCTGCCCGGTCATTGCCGCCATGAAGGGCGTTGACTTCGTTATTCTGGTGACAGAACCGACGCCCTTCGGGCTGAATGATCTTCAATTGGCGGTGGAAGCCGTCAAGACGCTTCATATCCCCTGCGGCATTGTGCTGAACCGCTCAGATATAGGCGATTCAGCGGTTCAGGCGTATGCGGCGGCTGAGAGTATTCCTTTGTTGCTTGAGATACCATTTGAGCGCCGGATTGCTGAAGCATATTCAAAAGGCGTTCTGATGGTGACGGCGTTTCCGGAATGGCGCGAAAAATTCAAAGCATTATATCAGAATATCGTCGGATATATTTCCGCCGGAGGACCATCGAGATGAAAGAACTGATCGTTGTGAGCGGCAAGGGGGGGACCGGAAAAACCAGCCTGACCGCGGCATTCGCCAATCTGGCTTCCCGCAAGGTGTTGTGTGATGCGGATGTGGACGCCGCCGATCTGTTTCTCATCACGGAACCCAAGGTTCAGGAGCGACACGAATTCAAAAGCGGACATAAAGCGCAAATCCAGCCGGATCTATGTACGTCCTGCGGATTGTGCCGGGAATTATGCCGTTTTGGATCCATTTCCGAAGATTTTGTGGTGGATTCTCTGGCATGTGAAGGGTGCGGCGTCTGCGTATATTTCTGTCCGGAACATGCCATTGCCTTTCCGGAAAGTAACTGCGGCCTGTGGTATATTTCTGAAACCCGCATGGGCCCCATGGTTCACGCCCGGCTGAACATTGCCGAAGAAAATTCCGGAAAGCTGGTAGCGCTGGTCCGCAGAGAAGCCAGAAATCTGGCGAAGCGGCTGCAGCTCGATATGATTTTGACCGACGGGCCTCCGGGGATTGGATGTCCGGTCATCGCCGCCATCGGCGGCGCCAGTGCTGTCCTGATCGTAACGGAACCGACGGTCTCCGGCAGGCATGATATGGACAGGGTTGCAGAGCTGGCCAGGCATTTTAATATTCCGGCAGTGGTCTGTATCAACAAGTATGATCTCAATCCGGAAATGGCGGATACCATTGCTGAATATGCCCGGCAAAAAGGATGCGATGTCATGGGACGGATTCCGTTCGATCCGGTATTTGTTCAGGCCATGGTTCAGAAGAAAACAGTGCTGGAATACGATCCGGAATCTCCGGCATCCAAAGCCGTCCACGAAATCTGGGAGCGCGTTGTGGAAAAACTCAAAGAATAGGGGCGTTCAAAGAGCTGGCCTTTTATTTCAGAGCCCAAATCATTTTAGTATTTATATATCCCTCCAACAATCAGTGAGAATGCGCTGAAAATGCCAGTGGAGGTTGAGGGAGTCCCCCGGCGACCCGATTATATTTTTCTGTTCTATTTTCATATTAAATTATGCTACTTGAAGTTCCATAAATTGCTCTACGGGTACCGTAACTTCTGTTTTTATTATTTTACCAAAAGAGTGTATTTCGTAGAATTCTTTTTCAATTTTTTTTAATACATCTGCTTTAAAATACTGTTCTCCACAGTATTCGCACTGTAAACAGGGTACATCATTGACTATAAGAAATTTATTGTCATGTTTACAGATATACTGAACATTATTGGTTTTGAAATTTTTGTTTCCGCAAAAATGGCATATTTTGCTCATTTTTTATCCTCGCTCATACGGATTTTTAAATTTAGGTGGGCTTGGGATATAAACTGTAATAATTGCCAGATTATTTTCAAATTCTCCGCAAACGATATGTATCGGCTTTCCCAAATTTGTGAATCCAACAATCAGACAACTTTCACCTTTTCCAATATCTTTATATTGTTCCAAAATCATCCCATTAAGAAACGCTTCTTCAATTTCGGCAATTGACAGATTATCATTTTGCCTCTCCTGCTCTCCGTGTTTTGAGAAATAATACTCATCTTTTTCAACTTTTCTTCGTATCCACTGTATATCAAACATATAATAACCAGTTAAAATTAATAAATTACTCTGTAACAACTACTTTGAAATACAGTTTTAAAAAATATTTTTAACTCTATATTTCTCCAGCCGTTTTCAACGGTGAAAAAATATACATTGAATTGTCCGGAGCGTCAATCTTTCGGAAATCACATAAGGAGGTGAAATCAAAATTCTTGGGCATCAGGTGCGAATGACCAGAATGTTTCGATTCAAGCCTGGTATGTGAATGTCGGGCTGCGGGTTTCATTCTGGTGATAAAGTATCTGCGCTCGTTGCGGATTCTTGAGAGCAGCGATCAGATCATCTCGTTTCAGAGCATCCACCTTCAGCGTCATAAAGGTATGAATATCCTGTAGATGGCTTTCAGATGGCATTCCCGTAACGGCGGTTTTTGCGACAGAGGCATGGGATAAAGCATGTTCCGATTCTGCGGTTTCCAGCCCATGTTCGGGTGTGTTGATAACATCATCGTTTCTGCCCGTCATCCAGAAATAGCCGTCATCATCCGTTCTGGCTGCATCTCCAGTGGCGTACATTCCGGGAAATTGGGTAAAACAGTTTTTTTTGAATCTGCCGGGATTGCCGTACACCCTTCTCATCAACCCGGGCCATGGTTTTTTAATCACCAGCCATCCGCCTTCATTACCAGCCATCCGGTCAGGATGATTCCGGATAATTTCCGGTTGAATTCCAAAGAAGGGCAGGGCGGCGCAGCCGGGCTTGCAGGGTACAGCCCCAGGAAGCGGACTGATCACAATGCCTCCGGTTTCGGCCTGCCACCATGTATCCACGATGGGGCATCTTTCCTGACCGATTGTTTTGTGGCACCATATCCAGGCTTTGGAACTGACGGGGTTTCCGGCTATGCCCAACAGCCTCAAAGAACTCAAATCATGCTGGGCTGGCCAGAGATTTCCTTTCTTCATGAGTGACTGCAGAGCCGTCGATGTGGTATAAAAAATATTCACGCTGTATTTTTCGATAATCTTCCAGAAGCGGTCAGGGCAGGGATGGTCTGCAGCACCTTCAAACAGCACGCTTGTAGCGCCATTGACAAGCGGGCCGTAAACGCTGTAGCTGTGTCCGGCTGTCCGGACGATATCCGCTGTACACCAGCAGGTGTCTTCATCCCTGATATCAAAAATCCACTTGAAGGTTTGCATGACATACACAAGGTATCCGGCTGTCGTATGAAGTATTCCCATGGGTTTATCAGTGCTGCTGCCGGTGTAGTGGATGAAGAGCGGATCCTCTGCATCCATAATTTCGGGATTACAGTCATTTGAAATATCCGATGCCTCGATCTCCTTATCCCACCAGAAATCCCGCCTTTCACACATGGGGGATTCCATATCCAGTCTGTGAACAACAATAACGTCGGTAACGCTGGGACATAACGGCAATGCGAGATCGAGTTGTTCCTTGGTTTTGACGATGTCGCCTTTCAGAGTGCAGCCGTTGGCGCAGATCAGGAGACGGGGGCTGCAATCCAGTATCCGGTCTTTAAGCGATTCCGCTTTCAATCCTTCGAACATCACGGAATGAACAGCGCCGATTCTGGCGCATGCCAGCATGGCAATGGGCAGTTCCACGATCATGGGCAAACAGATGCATACCCGGTCACCTTTTTGGACGCCGTGTTTCTTCAGTACATTGGCGAAACGGCAGACCTGCCGGTGAAGCTGCTGATAGGTGAGGGTTTTTTCTTCACCAGGGGTATCTCCTTCCCAGATAATGGCGGCTTTGTTCTTCCGCCAGGTCGAAAGATGACGATCCAGACAGTTCACCGCAAGGTTCAGTTTGCCTCCTACGAACCATTTGTGGACGCCTTTGCTGAAATTCTCCACAAGCACCTTGCTCCATTTCTGGAACCAGTTCAGTTCTTCCGCCAGATGAGACCAAAATGTATCGGGATCATCAATGGACCTTTGATAAATCTCTTTATATTCGTCGAGACTTTTGATCCTGGCGTTCTTCCGGAACTTTTCCGGAGGGGGAAATACACGGTCTTCGTGTGTGGCCGAAACAATGGTTCTCTTGTTGGGACTATCCTCGATCTCCAGTGTCACGATATTCTTGCCGTATCTGCGTTCATATGTGATGTCATCCACCAGCGTTCGGACCATACTCAGCCCCAGATCGATGTCTTGAATGTCTTCAAGGGAAATTCCTCCGGCTGGCCGATCGGGGATGGCTGTGGGATTAAATTTCTTTCCGTCATCCTCTAACGTAATGGTCAGTTTCCTGCCAAGCAAAGAGAAACCAATGCCAATGGTGTGTTCTCTTCCGTCTTCATAGGCATGAGAAATGATGTTGATGAAGAGCTCTTCGATCGCAAGGTTGGCGCCATAAATCAGGCTTTTGCTCAGTCCATGCAGTTTGCCGAAGGCATCCATTTTATCGCCGATTTGTTTTATTTCGGAAATTTGATTGTGCAGTTGCAGGCTATAATCGTTTGACACGTTTCACCTCTTTACGGATTTCAATTTTTACACTTGCTGTGCAACGAGTCATTAAATTTTTCCAGTGCCCTTCCGCCCTGGTTGTTTTTATGGATAAATCTTGCCTGAACAACATTCTGATAGGCTTTCGTGGATAATTCATTGGCCAATAAAAAGAGCATGCCTGCAATTTTGTCGAACTGGGGTCTGGACATGGCAGGTACTTCTTTAAGTGCGTCATAAAAAGCGTCACGGTCAGCGCCTATCTCATCCGCATACAGAAGCATCCGGTTTTCATCCTGTACTTCATTTTTTACCTGGCCGATCAGCCAATTGGCAATGTGTTTGCCTCCTACGGTAATACTGGCCCCCGCATCCCAAAGGCCCCCGCTCAGACATATCTGAACAATCGGACCGGAAGGATTGTAGCAGCCGATTACTGCGTCAGATTTGTAGCAGTTTGCAAGCCCTTTTTTCGTTTTTCGGATTATTTCCATACATAACCGACAAAACCGGCTGGGGCGGGTGATGGGGGTGCCATCCGGATGGGTGATGATTGAAGCAACACCCGTTGTTTCTGCAAAGACGTCCTGAAGGTGCTGAATGTCTTCAATACTGAACAGGTCGAAAAACTGGATTTTTGAAAGGTCATCAAGCGGCTGAGTCAGTGCAATTATCCGCTTCCTCAGCGCTTCTTCTGCTCGCTTTCGATCCGTAATATCAATGGCGCTTCCCAGAAAATACAATGGTTTTCCTGTCTCATTGCAGATGAGATTGGAAACAATGAGCCCGTATATGATGTGGCCGTCCTTGTGGATGAATCTTTTCTCCATCTGGTAGTGATCAATTGTGCCGGAAGCCAGCAATGTCTGGAGTCGGTAATTTTCTTCGATATCCTCCGGATGGGTGATTTCCCGGAGATGTCTGCCGATCAGTTCTTCCTCACTGTAGCCAAGCATCCGGCAGTATGCCTGGTTGGCATGTACAATGGTGAATTCGAGTGAAATATGCGCCAGTCCTGCATGGATATGTTCATAGATCTGCCGGAATCTCAGCTCACTTTCCTGCAGCATCGTATCAGCGTGCAACTGACTTATAACCGAAAACAGCGCTGAAAGCAGGCGTTTGGAATCCACCGGTTTGGTGACATATTTATCAACTCCGATATTGATGGCGCGCAGAAGATATTCTTTCTGCTCAAATGCTGTCGTAACAATAATGGGGACGATCCGGTCAATTTTGTGGATTTCTTCCGCCATGCTCAGTCCGTCCATTTCCGGCATCAGAATATCGGTGATAACGATATGCGGATGCCGGATACGGTAGGCCTCCAGCCCGGCGATTCCGGTATTGGCGGTAATGACCGATCCGACACGGCGTGAAAGAAACCGTGCAAGCTGTTCACGTGTGACCGGATCATCTTCCACATATAAAATGGTCAGCCGCTTGGCGTAATCGTCGATGGTTTCCCTGTGATTCATATTTGCCTCTTATCAGACTTTCCACCGCTTTCGTCCGGGGAGATTAGAATCAATAACGCCCCAGAGGGGCTTTCTCTTGAAGATACCTTTAGATATCGCCTGCATAAAACTATCACTATGGACGGCTTCGTAAAAAGTCCGCATGCCGCGTTGCGCTGCATCCTTCATCGTTGCAGCATACAACAAGTACGCTTCACTCCTTGCGAATTTGCGCGTCTTGCCTGCGAATATTTTACAAAGCCTTCCGAAAATCGACTTTTTACGAAGCCATCACTATTATATTGTAACCGGCATTCGTTTTTTCATCTGTCCTTAAAAAACGGCTGCGCTTCGGCCTGTCTGGCATAGGCGGGCGCTTCGATGGGGCCGTCGATCGAAGAATTTTTCACCCATCTCCGGGCAAAACCGAACACCCCCCACTTCTGATATTGCTGCATATGGTAGAGTTCGTGCGCCCAAAGCGCCCCATCCTCCGCCAGCCTGTCGTTTTGAAAAATGACAACATCAATCAACGTAACAGCCAGCGTATCACCGTAAAACTTTGTCGCAGAATCCTGAAGGTAGCGACGCACCGCCCCTCGAACGGTCGTCCATCGCACCGAATCCAGCAGATTGTCCGGATACCAGCGGCGGAGTACTTTACGCAGATGGGCGGGAATCGGCTGCCCGCCTTCTTCCCTGACGATATCGCGGCCGGCGATGATCCCTGTGGCGACAGCCAGATACTCCCACTGTTCCGGATTCTTGATGATATCCAGAACCTCATCCGGGTGCTGATCGATAAACTCCCGAATGTCTTTCAGCGTGGGAATCCCGACGGAATCCAGTGAACCATACGGATTCATAAACAGACGGGGCGGAGCCTGTCGTGTTGTTTCGCTGGTCTTTTCGTTCATCGCCAGCATCATGACACAGCTCGTCATGTTTCGGTGCGGTTCGAAAACACTTTCCGAACATAGTCCGGACGGGTGTACTGCCCCATCGGTCCAAACGGAAAGAAGCAGTAGGCATGTGGTCAAAAGAGAGGTCGGCATATTACACTTATGATGTATGATTACCATCGGTAACCCTCCGACTCTGCCGGAGGACTTACAGAGTTTGACATTTCCAGGAATATAAAAGAAAACTCCTTTCCATGAACCGCTTAACGTTCAATGAAAAAGGAGTTTTCAATGGAAAACATCTTAAGTCTAAATCATACGAAGTGTGATTGCAAATATCATGTTATTGGGAAGTTACAAAAAGTCGATACCGGTAAAACATCATCCTCAAGAATAATTCCCTCTTCTTCTTGCTGAAAAAACCTATAGTGGACCCCAAAATCCGGACAATAGTATAAGATGGTAACCTGCTATAAAAAGGA
>LKPX01000097.1 GCA_001443525.1 Desulfobacteraceae bacterium RAAP-1
GTCAGCTTCGCTGTGCCGCGATTCGACGTACTGAATGTACAGTCTCATCGCTGCTCGCTTGCTTTCGCGGTCTCAGTCCGAATGCTTGCTGGAATATCATTTTGAAAGCAAAATGGAATCAGGTACGTATCCAGAGATACGCTGCAATGACGAAAAAACAGCACATCACAGCATCCGGACTCTCTGTAAAGCCGTCAGCCGTGATTGTGATATTCAGGATCGGATATTACTTTTTCTGGAATTTTTCATATTTTTTACGGAAACGCTCAATCCGTCCGGCCGTATCCACCAGCTTCTGCTTGCCGGTAAAAAACGGATGACATTTGGAACAAATTTCCACCTGGATATCGGTTCTGGTGGACCCGACCTGAAGCGTATTGCCGCAGGCGCATTTAATAACAGTTTCCGCATAGGGAGGATGAATCGATGCTTTCATTGCTCTGGTGAACTCCTTAAATTAAGTAAGTGAAAAAACAGTCCCTTCAGAATCAGGCATTCATGGAATTTAAAAACTCTTTATTATTCTTTGTTCCGCTCATTTTTTCAAGCAAAAATTCAAGACTGTCCATTGGGTTGAGTGATGACAGGAGTTTTCTGAGTATCCAGACCCGATTCAGGGTTTCTTCGTCCAGCAGCAGCTCTTCTTTACGAGTGCCGGATTTCTTGATATCGATAGCAGGGAACACGCGTTTATCGGACAGTCTTCGGTCAAGCTGAATCTCCATGTTGCCGGTACCCTTGAATTCTTCGAAAATGACCTCATCCATCCGACTGCCAGTATCAATCAGAGCCGTTGCAATAATGGTCAGGCTCCCCCCTTCTTCGATATTGCGAGCCGCGCCAAAGAACCGTTTAGGACGTTGAAGAGCGTTGGAATCCACACCGCCGGAAAGAATTTTCCCGCTGGGAGGCATGACCGCATTATAGGCGCGGGCAAGCCGGGTAATGCTGTCCAAAAGAATCACCACATCTTTTTTGTGCTCCACAAGACGCTTGGCTTTTTCAATCACCATTTCGGCCACCTGAACATGCCGCTCCGCAGGTTCATCAAAAGTTGAGCTGATGACTTCGGCATTGACCGAACGCTCCATGTCCGTGACTTCTTCCGGTCGCTCATCAATCAGAAGCACAAAAGGAATCACATCCTTATGGCTGGCAATAATGCTGTTGGCGATATTTTGCAGCAGCATGGTCTTTCCGGAACGCGGCGGAGAAACGATCAACCCCCGCTGCCCGAATCCAATGGGAATCATTAAATCCATGATGCGAGTGGAATAATTGTCAGAGGCTACTTCAATCTTCATTTTTCGATTGGGATATAGCGGCGTAAGATTGTCAAAAAGAATTTTATCCCGCGCAACTTCAGGATCTTCATAGTTGACAGCCTCAACTTTCAGCAGGGCGAAATACCGCTCAGATTCTTTGGGCTGGCGGATTTGTCCGGATATGGTATCTCCGGTCCTCAGATTGAATCGGCGAATCTGTGAAGGAGAAACGTAAATATCATCCGGACCAGGCAGATAATTGTAATTGGGCGCCCGCAGAAATCCGAAGCCATCCGGGAGGATTTCAAGCGTTCCTTCTCCAAATATCTGGCCGTTTTTTTCAAACTGCGTTTGAAGAAGGGCAAAAATAAGCTCCTGCTTTCGAAGTCCAGCAGCCCCGTGGATATTATAATCCTTGGCCATTTGGGCTAGTTCGCTGATTCTTTTGTCTTTGAGTTCGGCAATATTCATGAATCCAATACCCCATGATCTTCCTCTTCATCATGCCTGGCGATTACACCGAGTACATGACAGAAGAGGGGTGAAAAAATGAAAATGATTGAAAGTGGTTATAAATGTGTATATCAGGAAATTGTCATAATGGATTTACTACAGGGTCATTACTCTGGCGCTTTCAACACTGATAAACCCGCAAAAAACCAAAAACGCAATGGTAAGGCAGAAAGTTCAAGATCAAGGCGCTCGAATCCTGAGGAATGAAAATAACTTTCAGGTACACTGCAATGATGAAGAACGCTTCGCAACGCGGAAGGCTGAAACTTCTGCGGATCCATCTGAAAATCGGCATTTTGCGAAAACATTAACACTGTTCGCCGTAATATACGAAAACAACCGGTAAACAATAGAACAGAACTGCGCATTGCTGGTTTATGGAGGAATATGGACGTTTCTGAGATTAAGATTTATGAAGTATTGGGTTTGGTATTCACTCCAAAATAGCGGGTCTGGTGTTTTAAGCCCGTTTGTCTTGACTTTCAGCGGACGCTTCTGGCAACAAAGCAAAAAGGCTGAATAACTTCGCCGGTGCTTTTGACCGCTGTCAAAGCCAAAAACACATTTGGCAGTTTTCTATATGATGGATATCGTGATGTCAAGCTTTATATGTGAATTTTGTGATGAATTCGGATACACTCGCCCCAATGGTCATTGATGCAATAGCGACGGCTTCGTAAAAAGTCCGCATGCTGCGTTGCGCTGCATCCTTCGTCGTTGCGGCGTACCCAAAAGTACGCCTCACTCCTTGCGGATTTGCGCGCCTTGCCTGCGAACTTTTTACGAAGCCGTCTAAAAATCGACT
Source organism: Desulfobacteraceae bacterium RAAP-1 (assembly GCA_001443525.1). Classification (GTDB taxonomy): domain Bacteria; phylum Desulfobacterota; class Desulfobacteria; order Desulfobacterales; family Desulfatirhabdiaceae; genus RAAP-1. The sequence continues at coordinate 2,584 of LKPX01000097.1, forward strand.
TTTTACTATTGCATCAAAAAGTCGTCATCAATAAATTTTTAAAGGAGGTAGCACATGGAAAATATCAGACAGGCTGTGTTTGCAGGCGCATGGTACCCTGGCAGCGCTTCCGGCTGCCAGGGTGAAATTGAAAGAATGGCTGCATCTTCAAGCATGATACCCGATATGGCAGGCGCCCATACAGGCGGTATTGTACCCCATGCCGGATGGTATTTTTCCGGCAGCATTACCTGTGATGTCATGCGTCAGCTCAAAAGCACCATTTCCAATCCGGATGCCGTCGTGATTTTTGGCACCCATATGCACGCCTCCATGCCGATTTCCGTGATGCGCACCGGAGCATGGGAAACGCCACTGGGGAATTTGTACATTCATGAGCCCCTGGCTGAAGAACTGATGCGCCGCGTTCCAGGAATACGGGATGCTTCCCATGCAACGGACGCGGATAACACCATCGAAATTCAATTGCCGTTTATCAGATATTTCTGGAAACATGTAAAAATTTTACCCGTGAGTGCGCCACCTGCGTCCATATCCATTGAAGCCGGTAAATCAGTGGCAGCCGCGGCAACGGCGCTGGGTCTTAAAATTATTGTGCTGGGATCCACGGATTTGACACATTATGGCCCCAATTACGGGCTTGTCCTGAAAAGAAAAACTGAGGATGCTCTGGAATGGGTTCGCCATAACAATGACCCCAGCATGATTGACGCCATGCTGTCGCTGGACCCGGAAGCAGTCATCACACAGGCGCAGGAAAAACTGAATGGCTGCTGTTCAGGAGCTGCAGCTGCCGCTTTGTCCGCAGGACGAGAGCTGGGAGCGGTCCGCGGCAAATTACTGGCATATGCCACCAGTTTTGACAAAAGCCCCGGAGAAAGTTTTGTGGGATATGCGGGCATCGTATTTTAATTGATTTTGTTGCGAATCTATACTACGAACTCCGGCAAATGAAGATCATATTTGACGACTTGTTATGGGTCCATCATAATCGAAAGCAGGGGAGAAATCATGAGAGTACTGGTCAGTGATAATCTGGGTGAAATTGGCATTAAAATGTTTCAAAAGGAAGATGGCATCGATGTGGATGTCAAAACCGGCCTGACGCCGGATGCGCTCAAAAGCATTATTCATGAATACGATGCGCTGGTGATTCGAAGCGCTACCAAAGTAACGGCGGATATCCTGAAAGCCGGAACCCGCCTGAAAGTGGTAGGCAGAGCAGGCATCGGGCTGGACAATGTGGATATCGCCGCGGCAACCAAACAGGGCGTGATTGTCATGAACACTCCCGGCGGCAATGTGGTAACCACTGCAGAACACGCCATCTCCCTGATGCTGTCCCTCACCCGAAATATTCCCCAAGGCACTGCAACGTTGAAAGCAGGCAAGTGGGAGAAGAAAAACCTTCAGGGACGGGAAATTTTTAATAAGGTTCTGGGTCTCATTGGTTTCGGGAAAATCGGCTCTATCGTGGCCGACAGGGCCAGAGGCCTGAAGATGCGAGTCGTTGTTTATGATCCGTTTATCACCCAGGATCTGATCGAAAAGGCCGGTTTTGAATGTGTCTCTCTTGAAACCCTTTATAAAATGTCAGATTACATTACTGTTCATGTTCCCAAGTTGAAAGACACCATCGGCTTTTTGAATAAATCTGCATTCGAGCAGATGAAAGACGGGGTGATGATCATCAATTGCGCCCGCGGCGGTATTGTGGATGAAACCGATCTGGTGGACGCGATTCGCTCCGGAAAAGTCGCGGGTGCAGCTCTGGACGTATTTGCCACAGAGCCTCCCGGCAAGTCGCCGCTGTTCGAACTCGATCGGGTAATCTGCACACCGCACCTGGGCGCGTCCACCCTGGAAGCCCAGACCAACGTTGCGGTAGCTATTGCCGAACAGATTATCGACTATCTTAAAAACGGCACCATCCGCAATGCGGTCAACGTACCGTCCATCACCGGAGAACTGCTGGTCAAACTGGGGCCGTTTCTGTCTCTGGCTGATCAGATCGGAAAGCTTCAGTCTCAACTGATTCACGGGCCGTTGAAGGAAGTGGTGATCGAATATGCGGGAGACTTTCAGGGACTGGATCTGTCGCCGGTTTCCACAGCCGCGTTAAGGGGTATCCTGGAGGCAGCGGTCAAGGATGATGTCAATTTTGTCAACGCCCATGTCATTGCCAAAGAACGGGGTATCAAAGTCACGGAAACCGTCAGCTTTGAATCAGAAGACTACGTCAATCTGATCACGGTCAAAGCAGTGACCACGGAAATGACCAACACGGTGGCCGGAACCATTTTCGGCAAAAAAGAAACCCGGATTGTCCGAATCAATACGTTCCGGCTGGAGATGGTGCCTATCGGTCATCTGGCATTGATCCACAATGTGGACAGACCTGGCTCTATCGGAGAAATCGGCTCCTGCCTGGGAAGAAACAACGTCAATATCGGCCGCATGCAGGTCGGACAGGAACAGGAAGGTAACCGCAACATTATTTTTCTATGCACCGATACCCCGATTCCAGAATCGGTGCTTGCGGAACTGCGTTCTCTGCCATCAGTAAACAAAGCCATTCCGCTGGAGTTTTGATCTATTTTCAGGAGGGACAAGAAGGAGACACCATGTCGGAAACAACGGATCGTCAAAAAAAGACCGGTAAGGACACTTTTTTGTCCAGCTTGCCGGTAATTACCTTTTCCACATTTATTGCCTCGCTGAATGCAGCAGTCCTGACGCAACTGGGCGTCATCGACGAGCCAGGCACCGGGAAACGGGTGAAAAACCTGATGTCAGCCAAACAGACCATCGATATTCTGGCGATGCTGGAAGAAAAAACGAGCGGAAATCTGACCCGTGAGGAAAGCACGATGCTGAAAAGCATCCTTTACGATCTGCGGATTATCTACGTTCGAGAAACCGGATGACATCCGGATTTGACATCCGGATATGCTGAATTATACTTGCCGGATAATAGTTTTCAAGATAGGTATTTGAGATGCGTTATCGGTCGGGGGTAATTGACAAAGATACATCTGCCTCCTGCCGCCTCTCAAAGCTGTTATCTTAAAAACTATAATATATGTCGGAACCGGCAGAAAACATGTGTGTCAGGATGTATGGATAAAAAAATGTAATTTCCTGACTGGCCGATCGACCCAATGAGGGCGCAAAAGACTTTTGCCCATAACTACGGAGGTATTTATGCACGCCAGGTATCACAGCAATAAACAACGCCACTCGGTTGCAGCCGTTTTACTGGCTGTTTTTTTGACAGGTCTGACTATTTTTGGGGGAGCCCCAGCGCTTGCAGACACCAAGACAGCCGGTGATGTGGCAATGGTTCCCGAAAGCTTCAGCTCTCTGGCGGAAGCGGTCAGTCCGGCGGTGGTCAATATCCGGACGGAAAAAACAATTCAGGGCGGCGGCCGCGTTTTCCAGCATTTTAAACAGCAGAATCCATTTGGAAACAATGATCGTTTCAACGATTTCTTCGAGAAATTTTTCGGAGAACAGCCGCAAAAAGACTACAAACAGCGCAGTCTGGGATCCGGGTTCATCATCGACAAGGACGGATACATCGTCACCAACAACCACGTCATCGAAAATGCCGATAAAATCAAGGTCAAGCTGAAAGACGGCAAGGAATACTCCGCTAAAATCGTCGGCAAGGATCCTTCCACCGATATTGCGCTGATCAAGATCAATGCCGGAGATAATCTGCACGTTCTGCCTTTCGGGGATTCCAGCACCATCAAGGTGGGACAGTGGGTGGTGGCCATCGGAAGCCCTTTCGGGCTCGAACAAACCGTAACGGCCGGTATCATCAGCGCCAAGGGGCGCGTCATCGGCTCCGGGCCTTATGACAATTTTCTCCAGACAGACGCCTCAATCAACCCCGGCAACAGCGGCGGGCCGCTGATCGACATGCAGGGCCAGGTGATCGGAATCAATACCGCGATTATCGCCAGCGGTCAGGGGATAGGCTTTGCCATTCCCATCAATCTCGCCAAGGGCGTGATCGAACAATTGAAAGCCAAGGGAGAAGTCACCCGCGGCTGGCTCGGCGTGGTCATTCAGGATATCAATGACGATGTCGCGGATTATTACGGAATCAAGGACAAAAAGGGAGTACTGGTAACGGATGTCATCAAGGGCGATCCTGCGGATAAGGCCGGAATTCGCCCCCAGGATATCATTCTTGAAATCAACGATAAAAAAGTGGATACCAGCAGGGATCTGACCAGTCTGGTAGCCAATATTCCCGTGGGGGAAAAGGTTAAAATCACCGTTCTCAGAAACAACAAAAAACAGACATTCACCGTTGATGTCGCCAAACGTCCGGAAGAAAACAAGTTGATGTCATCAAATGGTCCGGGGAAAACACATGAAGATGATCTGGGCATTCAGGTATCCAACATTACGCCTGAAGTGGCGCATCAACTGAATGTATCTCCTTCAGACGGTGTGCTGGTGGATCAGGTGGCGTCCGGAAGCAAAGCTGAGTCCGCAGGGGTTCAGAACGGAGATATCATTAAAGAAATCAACCACCACGCGGTCAAATCGGTGGACGAATTTACCGCACAACTTTCCAAATTGAAGAAAAACGATGAAATCCAGCTTTTTATCTGGAGGATGAATGCCGGTTTCGTGGTTATCAAAATGACGAAGTAAAACTGCATGCGCCGCTCATGAACGGAATAATTTCCGTTCATGAGCGGCGCATTTTTAGGGTGACATTTTTATGATAATCGCAGAGATTTTAGCCACCGGAGACGAAATACGTTCCGGAACCCTGATTGACAGTAATTCAGCCCATATCGCCCAGCAACTGGAACTTGCAGGAGTCGAAGTTTCACGCCACCATTGCGTCGGGGATGATATGGCGTTGCTGGTATCCGTTCTTCGTGAAATCGCGGAACGGGCGGATATTGCGGTGGTCACAGGCGGCCTGGGTCCGACTTCTGATGATCTCACCGCTGAAGCTGCAGCGCTGGCAGCGGAAGTTCCCCTGCACCAGAGTTCGGAAGCGCTGGAGCTGGTGGAAGCTTTTTTCCGTAATTTTCACAAGCCCATCACGCCATCCAACCTTAAACAGTCCTATTTCCCCGAAGGGGCGTCCTGCATCGTCAATCCCACTGGTTCGGCGCCGGGCTTTATGATATCCCTGAAAAAATGCCTTTTCTTCTTCCTTCCCGGCGTTCCCTCTGAAATGCGCCGGATGCTTTCAGATACTGTCCTGCCGGCAATTATCCAAAAAATCGGCAAACAGCGCATGCATCATCGCGTGGTCACGCTAAACACGTTTGGGCTCACAGAATCCATGACAGGTGAGACGCTGAAAGATTTTTCGTCGTTTTTTCCGAATATTCAGCTCGGATTCAGAGCCAAGTTCCCGGAAATTCAGGTGAAGTTTTACCTGCACGGAGAGGACGAACATCAGGTAACCTCCATGGCGCAGCAAGCCGAAGCCTGGGTCACAGACAAGCTTGGGGATCATCTCTTTTCTTCCGATGGAGAAAACATGGAGGTCGTGGTTGGCAGGCTGCTTTCCCGTAATAAAGCCACCGTGGCGCTGGCTGAAAGCTGCACCGGCGGTCAGATAGCCGCATGGCTCACCGATGTCCCGGGAAGTTCCGACTATTTTTTGTTTTCAGGCGTCGTATATGCGAATCAGGCCAAGATGGATGTACTGGGCGTGCCGGAAGACGTTCTTGTCCGTTATGGGGCGGTTCATGAAGAAACCGTGAAACACATGGCGTCCGGCGTCCGGCGGATCACCGGCGCTACATACGGACTTGCCACCAGTGGCATCGCCGGACCAGGTGGCGGTACAGATGACAAACCCGTGGGGACCATTTGTATCGGTCTGGCGACTCCGGATGCGGTTTATGCATACCGGTTTCAATACCGCTTCAAGAGCCGTAACATGAATAAGCAGATATTCGCCATGAAAGCACTGGATATTCTGCGCCGTGAGCTGATGGGCGTCTTGAAGGATGCGCCGTTATGACGCATGTTCTTCTGTATGGTATTGCATCACTAGCGGCGGGATACCTGGTGTTATCGCTGATATTGACCTATCTGGTGCAGCAGTATCCCCGGAACCCGGTAACAGAAACGCCGGACTGGGGGACGGTGCAGGATATTTCCATCCCCACTCAAAAAAATGGTTCTCTTGAAGTCTGGCGCATCGAACCGGATGCTCCTTCCCGCGGTATCGTGGTTCTGGCTCACGGCTGGGGACGAAATCGCGATCGCATGGTGGGCAGAGCCAGAGTATTCGGCCATCTGGGATTTACCACCGTGATTCACAGCGCCAGAGATCATGGCCATTCAAGCTCTCAGCATTTCATGAATGCACTGAAGTTCTGTGAAGATATCGAAGCGGTTTTAGATTGGGTCGGAGAACCTGTTGTTTTATACGGACACTCCGCCGGCGCCGGTGGCGCCATACTGGCGGCATCCCGGAATGCAGACCGGGTTCGCCTGCTCTTTCTGGAGGGGTGTTATCCCTACACCAAACAGGCGCTCCTCAATCTTTACAGGTGGTTCAATCCGTATTTTGGTATCTGGTTCGGCCCCGCCATTGTTTTCTGGATGGACCGGTTTTATCGCACCGATATCGACTCAACCAGCCCGGCGGTGATTGCGCCGAACATCGCCATGCCGGTGCTGCTGATTCACGGAGAAAATGATCAGCGATTCCCGGCAGATTTCGCACATACCCTCTACAACCGCTTCCGTCCGGGACAGGCGGAGTTATTTATCGCTCCTGGCGCCGGTCACAGCACATCCAGCCAGACCCCCGGATATGTTCCAGCCGTCACAGCGTTTCTGAACCGGCATGACGCTGAAATCCGCTCGCTCCAACAGGCGCCATGACAGGCAAAGCCCCAACCAGATAAATCAACAACCGCAAGAATCTTCGATCGCCTTCTTCCCTCTGCTGCCATTCACAAATCGCTATAAAAATAACCACTGCTTTTTTTCATCTTCATCCGGCTTTAAAATGTGGATGGCAATTTCATTTCGAGTGGTAGTGGATATCTATCACGCAACATCGTCCATTTTGATCTTTACGAGAGTTTCTGAGACAGGTATAGTCATTTCCATGAAAATAAACGACCTGTACGAAGTAACCATATCCGCCACCGCCTTTGGCGGCAAAGGCATTACACATGTGGACGGCATGGCTGTGTTTGTGGATCAGGCCATCCCCGGCGATACGGCGATGATTAAAATTGTCCGAAAGAAAAAAAGCTATGCCGAAGCCCGCATCGAAAAACTGATTTATTCTTCGCCGGACAGGATTTCTCCTCCCTGTCCATACAGCGGATACTGCGGCGGCTGCAAATGGCAGTTTGTGGATTATGGATGCCAGCTGCAATATAAACGACAGCATGTGATCGAAGCGCTGGAACATATCGGCCATATCACCGACGTCCCGGTGCATTCCCCCATTGCTTCGGAACTTGTCTGGGGATACCGGAATAAAATTGAATTCACTTGCTCCGGCAGTCGATGGCGGCTTCCGGGAGAGCCCCGCCTGCCCAATGACGATGGGAGCGATCCGGCGTTTGGATTTCATGCGCCAGGAGTCTTTCACAAAGTGATCGATATCAACGCCTGCCTGCTTCAGCCGGATATCGGCAACCGGATTTTACAGACAATCCGCCAACAGATCACGCGTTCAGACATGCCCATGTACAGCCCCATCACCCATCTGGGATTCTGGCGGTTTGTGATGCTGAGACATTCTGTAGCACATGATCAATGGATGGTAAATATCATTACGGCTTCGGAAAACCGCAAAACAGTCCAGCCCCTGGCGGATATGCTTCGTGAAAGCTATCCGGAGATCACATCGGTTATCAACAACATTACGTCTCGAAAAGCCGCGATTTCCGCGGGTGAATATGAAATTTGCCTCTCCGGTGATCCGGAAATTCATGACAGTATCTGCGGTTTTGACTTTGACATTTCGGCAAACGCTTTCTTTCAGACCAACACCCGCGGGGCGCAGACTCTGTATCGCACGGTAAAGGCATATGCAGGGCTGACCGGAAGAGAAACCGTTTTCGATCTGTATTCCGGCGCAGGAACCATCGCCATCTGTCTGTCGGAAGCCGCCAGGCAGGTTGTCGGATTTGAAATCGTGGATGTTGCCGTATCCAATGCCGAAAAAAACTGCGTGAAAAACGGAATTTCAAACTGTACATTTTACAGGGGAGACATCAAGGAGCGTCTGTCTGAGATATCCATCATCCCGGATGTGATGATTGTGGATCCGCCTCGCGACGGAATGCACAAAACCGTGGTGCAGCAGGTTCTGAATATAAGGCCGGAGAAAATCGTTTATGTCTCCTGCAACCCGGCCAGCCTGGCCAGAGACCTGGAAATGATGAAAGACGCCTATCACATTCTGGAGATTCAACCGGTGGATATGTTTCCACATACTTTTCATATCGAATCGGTTGCGCGTCTTCAGAAAAAATAGCCCCATCGCTGTCATGGTCATTACAGGGCATATCGTCCATATCGAGGTTCAACTTGCTCAAAAAAGTCGTATTTCTGGATCGAGACGGGGTGATCAATCAGGATTCCGCCAATTATATCAAGTGCTGGGACGAATTCGTTTTTTTACCCCGCAGCCTCGAAGCACTGAAGTTCTTGACACTACGAGGCTACACCCTGATTATCATCACCAATCAGTCCATCATTAACCGCGGATGGATTCGGCCCGAGATTCTGGAAAATACGCACCGGCGGATGAAACAGGCTGTTGAATCTTCAGGCGGCCATATTTTCGATATTTTTTTCTGCCCTCATACGCCTGATGAAAATTGCGACTGTCGAAAGCCTAAACCCGGACTGATCCTGAAGGCATGCCTCAAGCATGATATCGATGTATCTGATACCGTTATGGTGGGAGACAGCGCCAAGGATATCTTGTGCGGCATCGCCGCAGGCTGCGGTAAAACCATTCTGGTGGAAACCGGCAACGGACGGGCCGCTCAAAAGGCTCTGACGCAGCAGCATATATTTCCGGACATTGTGATTTCGGATCTGCTGGAAGCTGCCCAATGGATTGCCGCATGAGCGCATTTACAGATTCGATATCATTTGAAGGCTGCCTGGAACGCATCACGTTTTACAATCCCGAAAATCACTATACTATCGCCAGATTCCGTCCTTCCGGAGCACAAAATCTGATAACCGTCGTCGGATTCATGCCGAATCCATCCCCCGGAGAATCTCTGAAACTGACCGGCATCTGGGAAACGCATTCCCGGTATGGGCAGCAGCTTAAGATCGAACGCTTTGAAGTTCTGCTTCCGGCAACGATTGACGGCATCCGGAACTATCTGAAATCCGGGGTTATCAAAGGACTTGGAAGCAAAACCATTTCGCGGCTGATTCGCCGTTTTGGCGAACAAACTCTTGAGGTCATCGAATCGGCGCCGGAAAAATTACAGAGCGTCAAGGGCATTGGCAAGGCCATTGCGCAGCAGGTCAGCGAATCCTGGAGATCACATCATGCAGTGCGCAATCTGATGATCTTTCTTCAGAACCACGACATTTCCCTTTCTCACAGCGGTCGTATTTTCAAGCAGTACGGCATCGAAGCCGTCGAAGTTCTGACGCATCGTCCCTATCAGATCGCCTGTGATATTCCTGGAATCGGATTTTATATCGCTGATCGCATTGCCCAGCATCAGGGCGCAGCCCCGGATGATCCGCAAAGAATCCGTGCCTGTATCCTCTATCTGCTGGAACAAACGGCTTCGGACGGCAACATGTTCATGACAGACACGGAACTGAGCCGCAACGGCGCCAGAATGTTTGCCATCAGCGCCGATCTGGTATCCAATGCCATTTCGGAACTGACCGCAGAAGGTGCTCTGATACAAGAAACGCTGTCAGACGCCGTAACAAATGAATCCGCTGTGTATCTGCCGGCGCTGCATGAAGCGGAGGCAGGTATTTCCCGGCGACTCAAGGCATTTTTATCCATCCCGATTAAGCCTCCAGACATGGATCAGGAACAAATGACCCATGAAATTTTAAACCGCCTGGCTATTCAGCTCTCCGCCGAACAGCAGAGCATCCTGGAAACGGTACTGCTCCACCACGCAGCAATCATTACCGGCGGCCCAGGAACCGGAAAAACCACACTGATACGCTCCATTTCCGCCATCTGCGACCGAATGCGCCGTAAAACGGTTTTGTCCGCGCCAACGGGACGGGCTGCCAGACGCCTTTCGGAAGTTGCACGTAAAAAAGCATCCACCCTGCACAAACTTCTTGGATACAATGAAGAAGAAGGGTTTGAAAAAGATGAAGATGACCCTCTGGATGTGGACGTCATGATCGTGGATGAAGCCTCCATGGTGGATGCCCGACTGATGTATCACCTGCTGAAAGCTATACCCGTAACAGCATCTTTGATTCTGGTGGGAGACGTTTTTCAGCTTCCTTCCGTCGGACCCGGAAATGTACTCTCCGATATGATTCAATCCGGAGTGGTTCAGACTTTTGAACTGAATGAAATCTTCAGGCAAGCAAAACAAAGTCCTATCGTGATCAACGCTCACCGTATCCGCCATGGACAATTTCCGGAAATACGCAATGAAACGGATGAAAACGGACTGTCTGAATTTTATTTTATCGAACAATATCAGCCGGAATCCGTGGTCAACGTTATTGTCGAACTGTGCAGCCGGAAAATTCCCGAGAAATTCGGTTATGACGCCATCCAGGATATTCAGGTGCTGACGCCCATGCACAAAGGAACTGTAGGCACCATTCAGTTGAACCAGGTGCTTCAGCAGGCGCTGAATCCACAGGAACAATCCCCCAAAGGGATTCTGTTTAAAACCGGGGATAAAGTTATGCACCTTAAAAACAATTATGCCAAGGAAGTTTTCAATGGAGATATCGGTGTCATATCGGAAATCAATTCTCAGAGCAAACGGTTGTCGGTAACATACGATGACCGGCAGGTGGAATATGACAGTGAGGAATTCGAGGATTTAACCTTAGCCTATGCCATATCCGTCCATAAATCACAAGGTTCCGAATATCCGGCGGTGGTCATTCCGCTGATGCCCCAGCACTATCCGCTGCTTCAGCGCAACCTGCTTTACACCGCCATCACCCGTGGCAAAAAACTGGTGATCATCGTCGGAAGCAGACAGGCTCTGAGCCGGGCTGTGCAAAATGATAAACAACGCAACCGTCTTTCACTTCTCGACAAACGGCTTGCCGGTCTCATTTAAGGAACATTCATCAATGGCATCAATGCTGCTGGAAGCAACACATCTGATCAAGTCTTATCCAGTGCATCGCGGCATCTTTGGAAAAGGCAAAGAAGCAGTTCATGCGGTGAACGATATTTCGCTGTCATTGCAGGAAGGCCAGACATTAGGACTTGTGGGAGAGTCCGGATGCGGCAAAACGACTGTCGGCAGGGCGCTGCTGCGTCTGATCACGCCGGACGCCGGAAAAATCAATTTCATGGGAGAGGATTTAATGGCGCTGTCACCATCCCGACTCAGAGAAACCCGCCGCCATATGCAGATAATCTTTCAGGATCCTTTTGAATCTCTGGATGCACGACAAACAGTGGGAAACATTCTCGAAGAACCGTTTCAGATTCATCGGGTGGGAACTTCCGAAAGCCGCAAGCACTGCGTTCGGGATTTGCTGGACAGGGTTGGACTCTCTCCCGATGCAATGACCCGTTTTGCACATGAATTCAGCGGAGGGCAGCGGCAACGGATTGGTATTGCACGTGCGCTGGCCTTAAATCCGAAACTGATCGTCTGCGATGAACCGGTTTCCGCCCTGGACGTCTCGATTCAATCCCAGATTTTAAATCTTCTGATCGATCTTCAGCGGGAAAGAAAACTGGCCTATCTTTTCATCACCCACAATCTGGCGGTCGTAAAACATATCTCGGATCGTATTGCCGTCATGTACCTGGGAAAGATCGTGGAATATGCGGATGCGGACAGCCTGTATGCCCACCCGCTGCACCCTTATACGCTGGCGCTGATATCCGCAGTTCCAGTTCCGGATCCGAACCGTAAAAGAAAAAAATTCATGCTGTCAGGCGATGTGCCATCTCCGGTTCATCCACCTTCGGGATGCCATTTTCATCCGCGATGTCCTTTGGCCATCACCATTTGCAAGATGGAATATCCCTCACTGTCCGGCTTCCCCGACGGTAAAGAGAATCATCTGGTGGCATGTCACCGGGCATCTGAAGGGTTGCTGGCCTGAAATATGAGATATTTAGAAGGCAAGCATTGATGACGGACGACTTCGTAAAAAGTCCGCAGTTGTGTTGCGCTGCATCCTTCGTCGTTGCAGCGTACGACAAATACGCCTCAAGATAATGAGGATGTAATTCCAGTTCGCATTCAAACTGATACCTTTGTCAGCTTCGCTGTGCCGCGATTCGACGTACTGAATGTACAGTCTCATCGCTGCTCGCTTGCTTTCGCGGTCTCAGTCCG
>LKPX01000098.1 GCA_001443525.1 Desulfobacteraceae bacterium RAAP-1
GCATTCGGACTGAGACCGCGAAAGCAAGCGAGCAGCGATGAGACTGTACATTCAGTACGTCGAATCGCGGCACAGCGAAGCTGACAAAGGTATCAGTTTGAATGCGAACTGGAATTATCAGTTTCAGTTGTTCATACTCTGGATCGGCGCGGGAATCAGCCCTCCGAGACGAATAAAGGGGTTATCGCCTTCGGCGTTATTGACGGGCATGATAACCGACTGTCCCAAAAGCCCTCCGAAAAACGCGCTGTCACCGGCCTTCTTTCCCGGAACCGGTATCAGCCGCGTTGCAGTCGTTTTTTTATTAATCACACCGATGGCCATCTCATCGGCAATAATCGCCGCAATTGTTTCTTCGGATGTATCACCAGGAATGGCCACCATATCCAATCCGACAGAACACACACTGGTCATGGCTTCGAGCTTTTCGATCGTAAGCTGTCCTGACCTTGCAGCAGCTTCGATATTCAGATCCTCACTGACCGGAATAAACGCGCCGCTGAGACCTCCGACATGGGAACTGGCGAACGCACCGCCTTTCTTAACGGCATCATTCAGCATGGCAAGCGCTGCCGTAGAACCGGGAACACCGATACTTTTCAATCCCAGACTCTGAAAAATTTCCCCGACACTGTCTCCGACATTAGGCGTGGGCGCCAGGCTCAAATCCACCACCCCGAAACGAATCCCCAAAACCGTCGCCACCTCGCGGCCAATAAGCTCCCCCACACGGGTCACCTTGTAAGCCGTACGCTTGATGATTTCAGAAAGTCGCCCTAAATCCAGCCGGGGATCTGCGGCAATCGCCCTGTCAATGGCTTTTTTAACCACACCCGGGCCGCTGACACCGACGTTGATAACCGCATCCGCCTCCCCAACGCCCAGATAGGCGCCGGCCATAAATGGAATATCTTCCGGGATGTTGGCGAAAACGCACAGCTTGGCGCATGCCAGTCCATCCTGATGCGCCGTTCGCCGGGCAGCCTCGCGGATGATTTTTCCCATCAGCAGCACCGCATCCATATTAATGCCGGCGCGGGTCGATGCGACATTCACGGAAGCACAAACCCGCTCTGTTTCCGCCAGTGCCTGCGGGATGGCTTCGATCAAGGCCCTATCTCCCCGCGCAATGCCTTTCTGCACCAAAGCGGTAAATCCGCCGATAAAATCCACATTCACCGAAACGGCCGCATCGTTCAGGACTTTGGCCACCTCTACCAGTTGTTCCGATGAAAACGGCGCGCCCGCCACCGCCATCGGACTGATGGATATCCGCTTGTTCACTACAGGAATACCATATTTATCGCCAATCTGATTACAAACCCGCACCAGATCCGCAGCCAGACCCGTAATCCGGGAATAAATCCTGTCCTTGAACTGGTGAATATCATGGCTGACACAATCCAGAAGATTGATCCCCAGGGTTACCGTCCGCACATCCAGATGTTCATTCTGAAGCATTTCCAGAGTTGACACAATTTCGCTCGTACTCAGCATCTTATCCTCGTGTTATCGATAATCGTCCATAATACAGCAATATACTCATTTCATTCTGCTTTCAAAATAATATTCCAGCAGGCATTCATACCGAAGCCGCAAAAGCAAGAATGTAAACTGACATCACACCCGGTTGATAGCTTCAAAAATTCTGCGATGCTGAATACTGATGACAAGCCCCAGCTCAGCAGCCTTATCCTGCAAATCCCTGTGAAATGCGTGCGCATCGATATTCACCGGCACATCCGCCTCGTAAATCATGATATTGTCACCGGGATTATCACCGCCCTTAAAAACAGCCTGAAGATGGGTAACATTCACTCCGTACGATGCGATCACATGGGTGATGCCAGCCACCAGCCCCTTTCTGTCCGGCCCCCGGGTGGTAATCACAAATGGTTCGGACTCCACACCGGACAGCGCAGGAACAGCTACTTCCAGATATTTGACATGAACCTGAAGCCGCATCGGCGTCAATACCTGAGAGAAACAGCAGCAAAGCGCATCGGCAGTCAGACTTTCGGGAATGTCGGCAATGAAGCTGCCGGAAAATTCGGATTGAAGTATGGTCTGGGTTACATTTTCAATGTTGCAGTCTTGTTCGTGAAGTATCCGTGACACTGCGGCCAGAATTCCGGGCCGGTCCGGCCCAAATACAGAAACAATGATTTTTTTCATGATGTTGCCCATAAAATGGCCGGATTCACATGCGTGACCGCCGGCGTACCTGTCAGAATCATGCTTTGAATCAACTCCGATTCAAGCTGATTAATATAACGTATTACCCCTTCTTTCATGCCGCCCAGTACGGCAATGGAAAAAGGCCTGCCGATGAGAACGGCGTCGGCGCCCAGAGCCAGCATTTTCAGAATATCCGCTCCGGTGCGAACACCGCCATCCGCCAGAACTGTGACCTGCCTGTTGACCGCTGCAGCAATCGCAGGCAGGACACGAGCGACGCCAGGGGTATGATCCAGCACCCTGCCGCCGTGATTGGATACCACAATGGCGTCGGCTCCCGCGTCCACAGCAATTCTGGCCTGATCCGGCGTCATAATGCCCTTCACAATAAACTTCATCGAAGTTTTAGAGATGATTTCGCGAAGTTTTTCCGGAGATTTAGGTGATACAGGACGTCCCATGAGCTTCAGAGTAATCAGCCCTGCAGCGTCAATATCCATGCCGACAACGGTTGCACCGGTTCTGGCCGCGGCGTCCAGCTTCTCATAAAGTTCTTTATCTTCCCATGGCTTTATAAACGGAATGCCGTGACCATTTAACGCTGAAATGGCCTGAAACCCCGCCTGATGGATAAAATCCGGCGCCCCGTCTCCGGTGCAGCCGATGATGCCCTTTTCTTTACATCCGGTCAGTTTTTCAGAAATATAGACCTCTTCGGATATCTTGCCACCCATGTTAAAGGATACACCGCCAATGGGCGCTGCCAGCACTGGAATACTCAGCGGAACCCCCAGAATGGTCACTCGCGTATCCGGCTCGACGACATCATGAATCAGCCGCATATTGAACCGGCGCTCTGCCAGCGCCAGCACATTGTCCCTGAATGCCGCACCGGTTCCTATCCCTCCCATTCCCGGCACCTCTCCAGCGCAGGCCCTGCCATCGCAAACGGGACATACCCTGCAAAAACCTTCCATCAACTTTCTGGCTTGATGTCTGACATCTTTCATTTTTCCTTCCTTACCTTTACAGCTTGAACAGATTCCCGGCCATGTGATACATTACAGGAAGCCGAGAAAAATAAAAAACAGAATGATGCGATTATATATTTTGTTTCTGCTTCGATAACATGACATTAACTCTATACAATTTGCGCTCCAAACGGCATGTCCGGCACAGGATATCATCATGACCACCCGTCGCACTATGGCATCTTTATTCAGAGAAAACAAGACGCTGTTTATTCTCATCGGCGTGGGAATTTTTCTGATCGAGCTTGAGATTTTCGCTGTCGCAGCCATCAATTCCGGCAGAAAATCCTGGATGCAGATCAAGGACAAAAACGGCAACATCATTCACATGTCCGAGGGAAACAGCCTGAGCAGTTTCAATAAATACTACTTTGAAAAGACCTTCGGTCCCTTGAGCCAGTACCAGGTTAACTGGATTACCAAAGATGAGCCGTTTCCCTTCCGTGCCTGGTTCGCGGCGGCTATCGGCATACCGGTAGGCGCCATGCTGCTCTTTGCATTTATCACCCGCGCATTTGCTGCACTGATCTATGGCGACCGCACAGGATCCGATCTTTCCGGCGAAACCGGTGCGGTATCCGCTCCCGCCAATCGGATTGAAGCGCTCCTGGCCGGCGTCAGCCGTCTGAATATTTTCACTATCGGCTTTTTGACACTGCTGGCGGTATTCACATACTGGGTGGTGCCGAACCTCATCCAATATGTCGGAAAGCTCGGTGTAGATACGGTCATACGGTTTAAGTGGTTTTTTATGACAGCAGCCGGTGTATTACTCGGAATCGTGCTGTGGATCATCTATCTGCGCTATCTGCTGGCGAAAAAATCGATTGACAGCCAGATAGAGATTGAAAAGTACAGGCTTCAGCTCGCGTCAGGCCAGACACCTTCTCAACTGAAATATCGGACCCCGACAGCGCTGTTGACATCAGATGCAGATTCCTCAAACGATCAATTTGCATCGCAACCACCGGGCACTCCTCACGATAGCAACCGTTCGTCATAAAATCGTTTTCTCAGCCGTCAGCAGTGTTTCGGAGACAGATATGCAGATTGTAACCACCCATAAAAACACGGATTTCGATGCGCTGGCATCCGTTATCGCTGCCACCATTATTTACCCGGAAGCTGTCGCCGTCATTCCCAAAGCCATCAATCCCAACGTCAAATCCTTTGTCTCAATACACAAGGATATCCTGAAATTGAGCGATCCGGATGACATCCAGACAGATGATATTCACAGCATTATCATTGTAGATGTCAACAACTGGAACCGCATCGAACGTTTCAGTAAAATCAGCCGAAACGAAAACCTTGAAATCATTTTGTGGGATCATCACCCGATTGAGGGCAATATTCAGCCAACCTGGAAATGCCAGGAAGAGATGGGCGCCAATATCACCCTGATGATTCGGAAAATCCGGGAAATGGCTGTCCGCTTAACACCGATTCAGGCGACTCTCTTTCTGACCGGCCTCTATGAGGATACCGGCAATCTTATGTTCCCTTCCTGCAAAGCCGAAGATGCGTTTGCTGCCGGCTATCTTCTGGAGCAGAAAGCCGACCTGACGGTATTAGGTTCGTTTCTGCGACCCGCATACGGTGAAAAACAGAAAAATATTCTTTTTGAAATGCTTCAGAACGCGGAAAGGCTGCGCTTTAACGGCTACAGCGTCAGCATCAACAAACTGGACATTCAGGGCCATGTAGACAGCCTGGCTGTGGTAGTGCGCATGTACCGAGAAATTCTGAACGTGGATGCCGCCTTTGGCATTTTCTCCGCAAGAGAGCAGGGGCGCTGCATTGTCATTGGTCGAAGCAACGTGGATGGGCTGAACATGGGAATGATCATGAACAGCATGGGCGGCGGAGGTCACCCTGGCGCCGGTTCCGCCATGCTCAAATCCGTCAATCCGGAAGCCGTCGAAGCCATGCTCATAGAACTGCTTCAGGGAAATCAGCAAGCTTCCGTCCAGATCAGCGATCTGATGTCATTTCCTGTTGTTACAATGCCTTCAGATACCTCTATGGAGGAAGCGGCACATATTCTGAGAGAAAAAGGCTGCACCGGCATTCCGGTAGTAGATGACGGAAAGCTTGTCGGTATGATTTCCCGAAGGGATTTCCATAAAGTCAAAGGTGCAAATCGTTTGAAATCACCCGTCAAGGCATTTATGAGCACCCATATTCTGACCATTGAACCCGGAAAAAGTCCGATGCAGGCAGCACGTCTCATGGTCAAACACGATGTGGGAAGACTTCCGGTGGTGCAAGATGATGTTATTATTGGTATCATCACTCGTTCTGACACCATGCTTTATTTCTATGACATGCTGCCGGATTAAATTTGACGGATACGCAATAGGTTATTGACACCATGTGTATTTATCGAATAGAATAGGTTAATCAAATGTCATGTTCGCCCTGCATCATATCGTTATCGTGCCCATACAAAGCGGCTTATCTTCCAATTGCTCTTTTTAGCTGTCAATTCCAAGCAGATTAACAAAGATACCTGATGCGTTTATACTGAGCTTAACACTGTATCCATCCCGATATATTCTGCCATCCCCGGAAATATTTCCTGGTGATGATTCGTAACGTGTCGGTATTGCCACACTATCCCTATTTTTCATTCCTGCCAAAGGAGTATGCACAATGGATGATTTTCTCCATAATTTAAGAACCGGAAAAAACAAAACATACGATCGCAATCGAAAGCCATATGATAACAATGTCTATAAAAGTCCAGACAGACAAAACGCCGGCGACAACAGACGTCGCGAAACATTTCAAAGAACCGGTTCCGCCGAGCACCTCACAGCCATCAAAAAATTGCTTGAAGACTTGACGGATACCCAGAAGCGTCTCATCGAAATTGAAGAAAAGCGGGCGACATCGGAAGAACGCATCGCCACTGCGCTGGAAATTATTTCAACAGGGATTTTCACCCGGAAACCGGAGAATTCCGCACCTCATCCGGAAGCAGAATTTTCCGCACCATCCGATGAAAATAAAAACACTGCTTCAGACAATTCTGCAAATACTGGCGTCGAAACTCAGCGATCTTTGGAAAGAGAACAACTTGTCGAACTGATCAGCAGCATGCGCAAGGAACAGATGAGTTTTGAAAAAATTGCAAGGAACCTGGAACAACAGGGGATTTCAACTCTTTCCGGGAAAGGCGTCTGGCGCAGTCAGACCGTCGCAAAACTGTGTCAGCAGTTTAACGTCATATCACAAGAGGCGCTTTCCGCATAAAATGCGGTATCTAAAATTACAACATTGGCATGATTACACTCAAAACCCGTTCTATAGTGAACTATGTCAGCCGCATCCTGTCATAACGCCGCCAACTGCCGGATCATATAATACGCAAGCGGCATGAAAATGGCGGGAAGCATATTCCCGACATTGATTTTTTTAATATCCAGCAAATTAATTCCAATGGCCATAATCAAAATTCCCCCGACCGCCGACATCTGATCCACCACTGACGGGATTAAAAATGGCTTTATAATGACCGCCGACAAGGTCAGAAGTCCCTGATAGACCCCCACGGAAACCGCAGACAACAGCACGCCTGCACCAAAACTGGATGCAAAAATGATGGAAGATATCCCGTCCAGCACAGATTTGGCAAATAATGTCTGGTGGTTTCCGGTCAGGCCGCTTTCCATGGAACCGACAATTGCCATCGAACCTACACAGTAGAGCAGACTTGCCGTGACAAAACCTCTGGCGATACCGCTGCCGGCCTTTGAGAATCGACGCTCCAGCCAGTTTCCAAGCTGATTCAGCCGCGACTCGATCCGAAGCAGCTCCCCGATGATACTGCCAATGGCAAGGCTGAAAATCACAACCAGAATATCCTGGGTTTTCAATGCTCCGGAAATCCCTATGATCGCAACCGCCAATCCAATGGCCTGAATCACCGTCTGCTGATAACCCATCGGAATGCCGCCCCTGAAAATCAGCCCGATACAACTTCCGGCTATAATCGCCAATACATTGACCACGGTTCCAAGCACAATCCATACCTCCAGAGATAGGGTAAACGGCTGCCATTTACCGGTGTTTTACAGGCACAAAAAAAGCTCCTGCTCTACAAGAGCAGGAGCTTTTTACCATGAAAACACTCCGGTGTCACCTCTCATCTGGCCACCTCCGTCCGGGAGGCAACCGGTGTTTCCATGGGGGGAGAGCGACTTAACGGTGCTTCAGCACCAAAGATAATATCCGATTTTTACGATGGCATCAAATATCGAAATAAAGTGAGAATTCATGCGGATGCGGACGCAGTTTAACAGGATTGATCTCGGCATCGATTTTGTAATCTATCCACATATCAATGACATCCTGAGTAAACACATCCCCTTTCATAAGAAATTCATGATCGGCCTTCAATGCTGCCAGAGATTCTTCGAGAGAACCCGGGGCGGACGGCACATTGGCCATTTCTTCAGGCGGCAGATCATAGATATTTTTATCCAGCGGATCGCCTGGATCCATTTTATTCTGAATACCGTCCAGCACCGCCATGCTGATGGCAGAAAACGCCAAGTAGCCGTTGCAGGATGGATCCGGGGTTCTGAATTCGATGCGCTTGGCTTTCGGAGATGACGAATACATGGGAATCCGGATGGCAGCGCTCCGGTTACGGCTGGAATACGCCAGATTCACGGGCGCTTCAAACCCAGGCACCAGACGTTTATAAGAGTTGGTTGTCGGATTGGTAAAAGCGCACAAGGCTTTGCAGTGTTTTAAAATACCGCCGATGGCATACAGGGCCTGCTGTGAAACGCCGGCATACTTATCGCCTGCAAACAGCGGCTTGCCTTCTTTCCAGATACTGACATGGGTATGCATACCGCTGCCGTTATCACCAAAAAGGGGTTTGGGCATAAATGTGACCGTATGGCCATGTTTATAGGCAACATTTTTCAATACATATTTAAACCATGCCAACTGATCACCCATCTCCAGAAGCGGCTTGAAACGCATGTCGATTTCCGCCTGGCCGCCGGAAGCCACTTCATGATGCTGCGCTTCGATATCGATGCCGAGTTCTTCGAGCGTCAGCAGCATTTCTGTTCTCAAATCCTGAAACTTGTCCATCGGCGGCACTGGAAAATAACCTTCCTTGTAACGCGGTTTGTATCCCTGGTTGGGACCTTCATCACGGCCGGTATTCCAAGCGCCTTCGATGGAATCCAGTTCGTAGAAGGCGCGGTTCTGGGAAGACTCAAAACGCACATCGTCAAAAATGAAGAATTCAGCCTCAGGCCCGATATAGAGGGTATCACCAATACCGGTAGTTTTCAGATAACTTTCCACCTTTTTGGCAACGTAGCGTGGATCGCGTGAATAAGGCTGCAATGTCGTCGGATCCACGATATCACAGATCAGCACCAGTGTCGGGATTTCAAAAAACGGATCTATTTTGGCGGTACTGGCATCCGGGATCACCAGCATATCGCTGGCGTTGATGGGCTGCCAACCCCGAATGCTGGAACCGTCAAACCCGAAGCCCTCTTCAAAACTGGATTCTTCCAATTCCCGGATAGGCACTGAAAAGTGCTGCCATACCCCGGGAAAATCCATAAACCGCAAATCAACGACCTTTACACCTTTTTCTTTTGCCATTGCAAGTACATCAATAGGTTTCATGCTGTTGTTCCTCCGTTAAATAAAATGATAGCTATCTGGTTTGTTTTATAACACATTTTTTGACACTGACATGTCCTCACTTCTTAAACCGCATCCCTGCCGCGCTCGCCTGTTCGAACCCGAATGACCTGTTCCACCGGCACCACAAAAATCTTTCCGTCTCCCAGCTTATCCGTTTTTGCGGCAGCACTGATGCGCGCAACCGCCTGCTCTACCAGTGCGGACACCACAACCACTTCTATCTTGATTTTAGGGGTAAAATCAACAAGATACTCAGCCCCTCGGTAAACCTCCTTATGACCTTTCTGACGTCCGTATCCTTTGACTTCAGATACCGTCATTCCCTGAATTCCGATCTCATTCAGAGCCAATTTGACATCATCCAGTCTGAAAGGCTTTATGATCGCTTCGATTTTTTTCATTGTCCGGACTCCTTTTGCTGCGCCCCGTTCAATACATCAAGTACCGCGGTTTTTATCGCCGCCACCCGATCCGCAGCATCCACCTTCTGACCGTCAAAATCCCTGACATAAAAAACATCCACCACCTGGTTTATCTTGGTAGCAATTTTGGCTACCCATATATCCAACTTGCATCGAAACAGTACATTTGTGATCTGAAACAGCAATCCCGGGAAATCAGTGGAAAATACATCGATAATCGTAAAAAAGCTGGAACTCTGGTTGTCGATAGCTACCCGAGGGGGCCTTTCAGAAAACCGAAGCCGATCTACTTGGCATTCTTTCATCTTCTCCTTCAATGCCTGCCCGATATCCAGCTCTCCGGAAAGCGCCGCCTGAAGGTGCATTCTGGCACGCTGCCATTTTTCTTCTTCAAACAATTGGTCTAACGGCGGCTTGACATGAAAAATATCCAAAGCGATATTGTTTCGCCAGGTAAATATCTGGGCATCCAGAATTTCCAGGCTGTTCAAAGTAAACACACCGGATATTCTGGAAAACAGACCGGGACGATCTTTGGCGCAAATTGTGACGATGCGGGTCCCCACCTCCGGGACCTCTGCGATATTCCAGACAAAATCAGCATCCTGAAGTTCCCTGTACAGCAACACATGAGACAGTATCTCTTGCGCGGATGAATAGAGCAGATATCGAGGAGACATAACATTGAACAGGGCATCAAGCTCTCTGACGGCCTTTTGGGTTTTAGCAGAATACACCACCTGCTCTTTTTTCCGGGCCACCGTTTCTACCGCTTCATGGCTGGCTAGCTCGCCATTTTCCAAAATGTTGAGTGCTTTTAAAAACAAATCTCTGAGCAACGCCGCTGTCCATTCATTCCACGCTTTGGGACCTGTTGAGATGGAATCCGCCACAGTCAAAAGATACAACATTTTCAACCTGTCGATATCTTTAATTTTTCTGGCGCAGAATACAGAGGTTTCTTCATCGTTGACATCACGGCGGGTGGCAATTTTGATCAGAAACAGATGCTCCTCGATCAGAAAACTCACGGTTTCAATATCTTTGCGACGGTAGCCCATACGAGTCATCAAATCGCGTGCAATTATCGCGCCACGTCCAGAGTGATCGTTTCCGCTGCTGCCTTTGCCGATATCATGCAAAAGGCCCGCCCACAGAAGCCATTTAGGCGTAGTCAATTCATGATAAAGTTCGCCGCAGAGTCTGCATTCGGAGGGATCATCCGAGCTGCCGAATTTTTTCAGCGTCTGCACCACATGCAGGGAATGCTGATCCACAGGAAACAGATGGTAGTCATCATACTGCACCCGATGAACAATAGTGGCGAATTCCGGAATGATATGAAGTAAAAAGCCCGATGCCAGCATTTCATCCAGCGCATTCACCACCGAAGGTTTGGCCATCAGCAACCTTTCGAATGATTTGATTACTTTCCTGGAGACAATAAAATCAGCGTCGGCCAGATACTGGAACTCCCGGACAAGCCGCTTGGCCTCTGCAGACAAAGGAACCTGAAACCTGGCGCATTCTTCAAAAATCTGCATAAGGAGCATTGGATTGCTGTGAACCGTTTCCGATGAGATGAAATTGATGGCGCCCTTGCGTATTTCCAGATCGGGATTCTGTGTCCGCTGGTATTTTCTGCGTTTGCGATGCTGCTGCCCGGTTTCATGAGACAATTCATAGAGAAACATCTGCAACTGCTGGTTTAAAAATTCCATTTCGCCCTGGATTTTTCCAAGCATTGCCTCCACAGGAGAGCGTCCGTCCGTCTCCTGAAAGTCTAAAACCTTAGCAAGTCTGGGCTGATGTTCGGTATAGAGCTGATCACATTTTCTGCCTGTCATCCGGTGCAGATGATTGCGCACGCTCCAGATAAAAGCGAGCGCATTGGACAGTGACTGATATTCATCGCTGGAAAAATAACCATAATATTCCAGATCTCGGCGAGACTGGATATCCGATTTGATTTTTGCGATCCACCGGATGGTATGATAGTCTCTCAGCCCTCCGCGACCTTCCTTGAGATTGGGTTCCAGCAGGTATGCCGAATCTCCAAAATGCTTGTGGCGGCGGGCGTTATTTTCAATCAGCCACGCAATAATTTCCTGAGACCGGCTTCCGATAATGTTTTCGCGCAAATACCGCATCAGCCTCGAGTACAGCGGAGACATCCCGCAAACAAATCTGGCGTCCAGATGCGCAGTAAACGCCTCTACATCCGTTCTGGAAATTTCGGCGCATTCTTCGATAGATCGGGTGGCATGCCCCACATCCAGACCAATATCCCATAACGGATAGATCATTTCCTGAATGAGTGCTTCGGCAGTATCTGGCACGCCTTTTTCAAACAGAAACAATAGATCCACATCCGAATGTACACACTGTTCCTTCCGGCCGTAGCCGCCCAGAGCAATAATGGCATAAGGATTTTTTTCAATTCTGAGTTCAGGTCCTACCAGGCTGGTTTCATAGCAAACCTGAAAATAATGATCCAGAATACTGGTGTGCTCGCTCATAAAATACAGAGCATTGCCCCTGAATCCTGAAATCAATCGCTCTCGTTTTTGTTTCAACAGCACTGATGCATTTTCGTTCATAGGAATAACCACCTGATGCACGCTGAACCAGCCGAACATACTCTGAACCGTGACAATTTACGCTTTTACACCCCTTTCCTCGCCAGAAAAAGAGTTCAAAGAAAGCGCCATGTATATCCGCGTAACCTATGGATCATGCGGATACCCTGTCGACAGAATATCTGCATGACATTTCACAAAGCAAAGAATATGCCACCGCATTCAATCTTGTAAGTGATGTTTTTTCAAATAGATAAAAATGGTTCTTTTTATATCTATGTGCCAAAAATACAATATTGTAGAATATCGGGAGTACATATATACAATATTGTAATTTTACACATAGCGATGCTTAATATTGAATGGGCGTTCACAGACATGGCCGTTTACAAACCAATTGACATTTTGTCTGTCCCTGTGATTTATAATCATTGTCGTCAGCGCAAAAAAAGAATGTTCAATACTCTTTCTATCGAAAAAGGAATGAACTATCATCTTTTTATTTTAAACGCCCTCGCATAAAAACGACACCTACTGCCAAGGATGTTACCAATATGGGGAAATCAAAACTGATTAAACATATTATCAACAGGGACTGGTGCAAGGGGTGTGGCATCTGTGTGGAATTCTGTCCCCAAAATGTCCTTGAACTGGATGAACAGGACAAAGTTAGGACCACCCGTCCGGAGTCATGTATCGGCTGCAAACTTTGTGAACTCAGATGCCCGGATCTGGCTATCGAAATTCATATCAAGGAATAAGGTTATATTATGAGCGGCATCATCCGGTTTTTACAGGGAAACGAAGTGTGCGTGGAGGCAGCCCTTTACGCAGGTCTCGATTTTTTTGCCGGATATCCCATCACCCCTTCAACTGAAATCGCCGAAAACCTGAGTCTCCGGCTGCCTCAAATCGGCGGAAAATTCATTCAGATGGAAGACGAGATTGCCTCCATCTGCGCCATTATCGGTGCATCGCTGACAGGGCACAAGGTGATGACCGCAACTAGCGGTCCTGGCTTTTCCCTGATGCAGGAAGCTTTGGGATACGCTGTGATGGCGGAGATACCTTCCGTTATCGTCAATGTGCAACGCGGCGGACCTTCTACCGGACTGCCGACCCATGTCAGTCAGGGAGATGTCAATCAGGCGCGCTGGGGAACTCACGGCGATCACGCCATTATCGTTCTGACGGCATCCAACCACCAGGATGTTTTTTCCATCACTGTAGATGCCTTTAATCTGGCGGAAACCTACCGCACACCGGTCGTGCTGCTGTTTGATGAAATTGTCGGACACATGCGTGAGCGGGTGATCATTCCTGAAAAAGGAAAACTGCCTCTGGTGGACCGACTCCGGACATCTGTTAAGGAAGGCGTGGACTATCACCCTTACCTGCCAAGGGAAGACGGCCGTCTTCCCATGTCCGATTTTGGCGGGGGACATCGCTACAATGTGACAGGACTGGCCCATGATATGTGGGGCTTTCCCTCCGAAAACCCTCAGGTGATTCATGGCCTGATGCGGCACCTGATTGACAAGATACAGAACAATGCCGGCGAGATCGCTCGATTTCGGGAATACGATCTGGAAGACGCCGAATGTGTTTTGATTTCTTACGGATCCTCCGCCAGATCCGCGCTGCATGTAGTAAAAAACCGCAGAAAGCGCGGAGAGCGAATCGGGCTTCTGGAGCTTCAAACGCTATGGCCGTTTCCTCACCGTCTTGTTCGGGAGAAATGCGCCGGCATCCATACGATCGTTGTGGTGGAAATGAACATGGGACAGGTGCTTCAGGAAGTCAAGCTGTCGGTGCCCAATCCGGAGCGTGTATTTCTGGCCAACAGAATGGATGGGGTCTTTATCAATCCCACGGATATCCGTAACATTTTGCGGCTCATACAGGGGAAAGGGGTGTAACCGATGGCAATAAAAGATTACATCAGAGAACGATTTTTCCCCCATATGTGGTGTCCCGGATGCGGCCACGGCATTGTGCTGAACGGTATGCTGCGGGCCATTGAAGTTTTGGGGCTCAACAAGAATGATATCGTGATGGTATCAGGCATCGGATGCTCTTCCCGAATTTCGGGATATGTGGATTTTCACACCCTGCATACTATTCATGGACGGGCCCTGGCCTTTGCCACCGGCGTCAAGATGAGCCGTCCCGAACTCAACCTGATAGTGCCCATGGGTGACGGCGATGCACTGGCCATTGGCGGCAATCACTTCATTCATGCGGCAAGGCGCAATATCGACCTCACCGCTATCGTCATGAACAATCGGATTTATGGCATGACCGGAGGACAATATTCGCCACTTTCCGGATACGGTGTATCCGCCACCACTGCACCTTATTCCAACATCGACCAGAGCTTCGACATTGTGGAACTGGCAAGAGCCGCCGGCGCTACATTTGTGGCACGCACTACCACCTATCATGTGCAAGAACTTTCCAATCTGATTCAACAGGCTATCGTTCACAAAGGATTTTCAGTCGTGGAAGTCATGTCTCAATGCCCGACCTATTTCGGCAGAAAGAACAAAGAGGGCGGCCCGGCGGACATGCTGAAACGGATGAAAGACATGACAACACCCATTGGCTCGAAAGCAAAGCAGTCACACACTGAGCTGATCGAACGAGGTATTTTTGTTCAGAAGATACTGCCGGAATATTGCAGTGAATATGCCGGAATCATTGAACGCGCAATGAAGGGGCATTGATCATGGAACGATGCAGAATGGTGTTTTCCGGCTCCGGAGGGCAAGGCGTCATCACGGCTGCCATTATTCTCGCCGAAGCCG
>LKPX01000099.1 GCA_001443525.1 Desulfobacteraceae bacterium RAAP-1
TTCGCAGGCAAGGCGCGCAAATCCTGAGGAATGAAGCGTACTTTTGGTACGCTGCAATGACGAAGGATGCGGCGCAACGCAGCATGCGGACTTTTTACGAAGCCGTCATGGTTGTTATATCAAGTATTTCATTATCGTCAGAAAGGAAATTTATTATGAACCCTCAACCTCAAACAGTCTCGGATATCATACGGGGTATTATCCCCATCAGTGCAGAATGGGTGCAAAAAGCGACAGAGCATAACGCCCAGTTGTGTATCCCGCCCCGCGCCCTTGGCAAACTGCATTCCATCGCGGAACAGCTCTGCGGCATTCAGAAAACCATGACGCCGGACATTGGTCGCAGAGCCGTCCTGGTCATGGCCGGAGATCACGGTGTGGTCGCTGAAGGCATCAGCGCATTTCCTCAGGAAATCACCGGCGCCATGATCCGGGTTTTTCTGTCGGATGGCGCGGGCATCAATGCCATATGCCACCAGGTTGGTGCGGATGTCTGGGTGGTGGATATGGGTATTATTCCCGATATCGATCCGGACAGTACTCCTGGCGGCAACCGTCTGAAAATCGAAAAAATCGCCAGGGGCACACAGAATCTGGCCAAAGGCCCCGCCATGACGCGTGAAAACGCTGAAAAAGCCATTATGGCCGGTTTTCGCCAGGCAGCCCGATTATTTGAAGACGGCGTTCAGATTCTGGGAACCGGTGATATGGGAATTGGCAATACCACCCCGTCCGCCGCCATCGGGACAGTGCTTACCGGCATCAATGTGGAGAAGATGGTTGGCCCTGGAACCGGCATCAAGACGGACGGCATTCAGCGAAAAATAAAGGCCATTCTGGATGGTATCGCTATCAACAAACCGGATGCACGGGATGGTCTGGATGTTCTAGCCAAACTCGGCGGATTCGAAATTGCCGGAATTGCCGGATGCGTTCTGGCCGGCGCCTACTATCAGAGGCCGGTGGTTGTGGATGGCCTTATCTCAACGGCCGGCGCGCTGATTGCTCATCGCCTGTGCCCGACGGTCCGCGATTATTTGTTTGCCGGACATTGTTCCGAAGAACCCGGACATCGTCTCATGCTCAACAGTATGGAAATAGCGCCCATTCTGGACTTAGGGATGCGTCTGGGAGAAGGCACCGGTGCAGCGCTGGCCATGAACATTCTGGATGGCGCTGTCAGCATATTCACACGGGTCATGACATTTCAGCAGGCTGGAATTACCGAATAAACCGGAAAGGGCGCGAATTGTGATGAACTTCGGCAATCGCGCTCTATTCTTGATCGGGCGTCAACTGCGACAATATCTCCTTTTGAAACACTCTGTCCGCTTCATCAGCCACACACCGGTGAATATCCCTGAATTTTTCAAGAAGCTGAATAGCATACGGCGTGAGTTCAGAGCCTCCTCCGGAAGCACCTCCAATATTTCTGACCAGCAATTGTCTTCCGATTCTGCTTTCTGTCGCCGTGATCCGGCCCCATATAGCGCGATAGCTCATTTTCAGTTCCTTGGCCGCAGCCTGAATAGAGCCTTGACGCTGAATGGCTTCCAGCATTTTCAGCCTTCCCAGCCCAAAAATCACTTCCCCGGAGCTGTCCTCAAACCATATTTTGGAGCGTACGCCAAAAAGCGTTTCAGTTTCCTTTGTCATATCCATTTGCCAGAACCTGTTCTTGTATCACCTGCGTCATCAGCGGCCGTCTCTGAACTGGTTGATTGTAATTTCATCACCATGACAGTGATCGGGACGGCGAATTTCCAATATTGACCGATGTCGAATCGGTACTCCCGTCGATTAAGACACCATCATATGTGAATGAAATATATCGAGTTTCCTGAGGAACAGTGATTGTTCTTTCAAACTTCATGGGCATTATATCCATAGAACGGTCCGACTCGGCAGAAAAAAGGGCGGCGTTTTCGATGACGACGCCATGACTGTCCAGAAACAGCAACTGAACAGAAAGTCGGTGAATCGAGCTGAAACCCACCGCAAACCCGCCAAGTAATTTGATGGTTCCGGAAATTTTCAGGGCTTCCGGCGTCATCCAGTAGTGATAATTCACCGCAAGTTCATTGGTTTTCCAAACGCCCTGACGATCTGTTTCCTGAAGCGGTATCATCTGATCTTTCTGAGTGACGACAGCCCCCTTATATGAAAAAAATCTGCTGCTACAAGATGTTAATAAAAACAGGGCGACTATTAAAATTACGGAGTCTTGTATGGAGTGCTTTATTGTCGTTTTCATGGACGATGTCCTTTCAAGATTGATGCGTTCGTATGTTTTTAACATTCATGAAAATTGAAAACAAGCATCTTGTTGAATTTCAAATCCTTTCTGATTGTACCTGATGGGTTACGGATATTAAATTTTTCGCAGAGATATCTATACGGGTTATATTAAACAGCACATTATAATTTTTATGAATTTGAATTATTCCTTAATATAAACTATGAAGCTGCCGTAAGTGCAATTTCAAAAATTTTTCAAGGTGCATCTCTATGCGTTTATTTTTCGGCTTTACCTGAAAGACTTTAAATGCCCCCGGGCTGGCGGGCACAGGAAAAGATCGAAAGGTCATGCCTTTTAACAGCCTCTGATTCACTGTCCATTTTTCCTTTCTTTCGTCTTTTCCCCAAATATTTTTAAGTAGGTTACGTTACCGTCCGAAGGTGTTTCTTCTGTGTGGCGTCGAACACAGGAATGTCCAATTCCTGCGGATTCGTTATAACGCAGTCGTTGCTGTTAACAATATTTCCAATAAAAAACAATAAGATAATCTTAACGGAGGGTTTGTTGATGAAAATTGACCGTTGTCTGTGTGTTATTCTCATGGTGTATCTTGTAGC
Source organism: Desulfobacteraceae bacterium RAAP-1 (assembly GCA_001443525.1). Classification (GTDB taxonomy): domain Bacteria; phylum Desulfobacterota; class Desulfobacteria; order Desulfobacterales; family Desulfatirhabdiaceae; genus RAAP-1. Next base: position 2,857 of record LKPX01000099.1, read on the forward strand.
TTTACCTCTGATATCCAGCGCTGAAGACAAACAGGAACCAGACCCGTTCTTCATGCCGGAAACTCAGTTCAAATTTTCGTCCGTTGTAGAAGGTACAGAAATAGTCCATGATTTTAAAATCATAAACAAAGGAACCGATATCCTGTCCATCCTGAATGTCAAAACAAGCTGCGGCTGCACAGCGGTTTTTTATACGAGACAGATTCCCGTTGGAGGCGAAGGAAAAATTACCGTCAAGGTCAACTCCGCCGGATATGGCGGAACCTTGCTGAAAAAAAGTGTTCTGGTTGAAACCAGCGCCGCAAAGCAGCCCAATGTAACGCTTGAGATTACAGGCTATGTCGATAAATTTGCAAACATCACTCCGAATAAACTGGTTTTGCGTGGAAACGCCGGCGAGCCTATCAGCGGCTCTGTTACCATTGTCCCTGATTCCAAATATCCATTCAAGGTGCTGGAAGCCAAAGTGAGAAATAGCAGCGACATTCAGGTGAAAATTGAAGCAAAGCAGGAAAACAATATGACAACATATATTTTGACTGCTGAAAACCTGAGAAAAAATCCCGGTCGTTATTATGATGTCATTTTGCTGAAAACGAACAACCCCATCAAGCCGGAGCTTGAGATCAGCGTTTATGGGCAGATTCTGGAATCCCAGAAATAGACATAGTAAGGAGAAAAGAGAGCCATGAATACTATTTTGCTGAATATAGACAACCAGGACGTAATCTCTCAAAAAGGCATCACCATTCTTGAGGCGGCGAAAAATGCAGGCATCATCATTCCAACACTCTGCTTTCATGAAAGACTAAACCCCATCGGGTCTTGCCGCTTGTGCGTCGTCGAAGTGGAGGGACAAACCGAACCCGTAACCGCGTGTACAACACCCGCTCAAGATGGCATGTCTATCACAACCCGGTCGGATCGCCTTTTTCACATGCGTCAGGAAGCATTGAAGCAGATTTTGGCCAACCATCCGCTGGATTGCCCTGTCTGCGACAAAGCGGGTGCATGCAAACTTCAGGATCTTACTTTTGAATATGATATTAAAAGCATTGACTGTCATGTCCCCAAACGGAATCTGATCCCCGCATATCAGACAACCTTTATCAAGCATTGGCCGGAGCGCTGTATTTTATGTCTGCGCTGTGTGAGTGCCTGCAAGGAAATTCAGAACATCGGCGCCCTTGATATCGAAAATACGGAAGACGGTCCACGGCTGATTTTTAACCCGGTCAAATGCGTCTCCTGCGGCGAGTGCGTGCAGGTATGCCCTGTGGGCGGCATGCTCGAAAAGAAATCCTCTTTTCGCTGGCGGTCGTGGGAAACGACACAGGTTCGCACTACCTGCCCTTACTGCGGGGTCGGATGTCAGCAACTGCTGCATGTAAAGAACGGCAAGATTGTCCAGGTGACCGGCGTTGAAAACGCCGAACCCAACAAGGGCCGCTTATGCGTCAAGGGCAGATTCGGATATGATTTCATTTATTCCGAAGATCGACTGAGAACTCCGCTGATCAAAGAAAACGACCGATTTCGCAAAGCTTCCTGGGATGAAGCCTTAGATTTGGTAGCGGGAAAATTTCAGGAAATTATCGTTAAACATGGCCCGGATGCGCTTGCCGGTATCAGTTGTGCCAGAAGTATCAATGAAGATTCATATGCCATGCAAAAACTTTTCCGCGCCGTCATCGGCACCAACAATATCGACCACTGCGCACGAACCTGTCATGCGCCGACGGTCGCCGGGCTTGCGGCTTCTTTTGGCACCGGCGCTATGACCAACTCATTCGCCGAATTCGCCAAAGCCAAAATGTTTCTCGTGATCGGCTCCAACATGACAGAAGCGCACCCGGTTGCCGCAACCTTTTTAAAAAATGCGGTGATGAACGGCGCTCAGCTCATTCTGGTGGATCCCCGAAAGCATCGGCTTGCGGATTTTGCTCAGGTTCATGCCCCAATCAAGGTGGGAAGTGACATTGCATTTTTAAACAGCCTGATGCATGTTTTAATTGCAGAAAATCTCTATGATCAGAAATTCGTGAATTCCTGCACTACAGGTTTTAAAGAGCTGAAAGAAAAAGTTCAAGTCTATCCGCCCGAAGAAGCTTCAAAAATCTGCGGCGTCAGCCCGGATTTGATTCGAGATATCGCCCGCAGACTGGCTGCAACCAGGCCCTGCATGCTCTGCTATACACTGGGAATTACCGAACACACCTGCGGTAGAAACAATGTGGTATCCACAGCCAATCTACAGATGCTGTTAGGCAACATGGGCGTGGAATGCGGCGGCGTAAATCCGCTGCGAGGACAAAACAATGTTCAGGGCGCCTGCGACATGGGGGCGTTGCCCAACGTATTTCCTGGATACCAGAATGTAACGGATCCCCAGGCCAGGGCCAAATTTGAAAAAGCCTGGAATGTCGATCAGCTGCCCGACAAAAACGGTCTGATGATCCCCCAGATGATGGACGGACTGGTCACCGGCGCTATCAAGGGGCTTTATATTTTTGGCGAAAATCTGGCCAACACAGAGCCGGATATTCGAAAAGTCGAACACGAATTGGCAAGCGCAGAGTTTCTTGTGTGCCAGGACATTTTTCAAACTGAAACGACCCGATTTGCGGATGTGATCCTTCCTGCAGCGGCCTGGAGCGAAAACGACGGGACATTTGCAAGCAGCGAGCGCCGGATCAGTCGGGTCAGAACCGCCAGTCCACCTCCGGGGGAAGCCAAACCCAACTGGTGGATATTCAAGCAGATCGCCAGGCGCATGGGGCATAACTGGCCGTCCGACAGCGCCCGCGAAATCTGGGACAACGAGGTTTCCCAACTCGCCCCACCACTGACCGGCATCAAATATTCACGGCTTGAAGGCGACGGAATCCAGTTCCCCTGCACCGATGAGGAACATCCCGGCACCTGCATTCTCCATAAGGAAGGAAAATTCTCGTGCGGTCTGGGGCGGTTCATTCCGGTGGACTGGACACCGCCGGCCGAAGTTCCCGACAAAGATTATCCGCTCGTTCTCAGCACAGGCCGCCGTCTGAGTCATTACCACACCCGTACCCAGACCGGCCGATGTAAAGGACTCAACGATCTTTTAAGCGAAGAGACCGCGGATATATCCTCTGCAGACGCGGATGCTCTTGGCATCCGGCAGGGAGAAGTCATAAAGGTAAAATCCCGGCGGGGAGAGGTATCCATCAAAGCCAATATCACGGAGGAAGTCCCTCAGGGCATGGTCTGGATGTCATTTCATTTTCGGGATACCTGCGCCAACTGGCTCACCAATCCCGCACTTGATCCGATCACGCTGACTGCAGAGTTCAAGGCATGCACCGTAAGTATTGAGGGACTCATAAAAAGTCGATTTTCGGATGGCTTTGTAAAAGGATCGCAGGGAAGGCACGCAGCACTTGTCGTACGCTGAAATGACGAAGGATGCAGCGCAACGCAGCATGCGGACATTTTACAAAGCCATCAAAATAGATCGCCACAGGAAAATCTGAATTTCAGACAGCTTCGTAAAAATGATTCAGGTTTTAACACGATGACAATTCACAAGCCTGTCAAAATGCATTCCAAAACCGAGCCGGAAGATATTTCCTGAATCCGGAAAAGCCGCTGCTGCAATTCTTCGGTATTGCTGAATTGAATATGAAAGCTGAACGTTTCGCCCTCAAAGTCCCGCGGGGGCGTCAGCGTCACCGCCGGCTCCAGGTTCAGGGACTGACGCTGGTTTTCAAAATTGGCTTCATACGACGTAATACGGGGATAACGACGGCGTTTTAAATACTCTCTGAGCAAAACCGTTTTTCGGGAACGATCCCATTTTTCGTGATTCACGATGTTTCGGGTATCCGCAGTATTCAGTACATCCCCGACAGAAAGATGATCGCGGTGGGCGATTTCCTGAATCAGAGTCAGTATCTCCCGCTGTTTGTTCAAGCCCAGCTTCAGATAGCCAAACAGTTCTGTCAGAACAACTCCTGCGGAGCCATCCAGCTGGCCTAGCTCAAGCGCCATCGGCATGGACAGGACTTCCGAGACAACCCCATCCTGAATTTCACGTGGCAGGCCGGAAAGCAAAAGGAGCTTGCCGATCATGGCCGGATTGTCCGGCAGCCCCAGATCCAGGGCCGCGGCGCTCAACGACCGAACGTCCGGATAGATGGTGGACAGCAGCCTGAGGCCACGGGATATCTCGATGCTGTTCAATTGCCGCTGGAAGGAATTGTCCGCAATCGCCATCTCGATACATTCTGCATCGGGGGCATCTGAACCCAGCAGCCTTGCCGGTATGTCAGCAATACCCAAAGCCCTGCACGCGGCAAGCCTTCTAAAACCGCTGACGACCACAAAACCTGCGCCGCAAGGCCGCAGGATCGGCGGGTGTATCAGACCCATCCTGCGGACAGAACGCATCAGCACGTCTCCGGACGCATCCGTAGAAATCCGGAATGTTTCATCTCCAAGATGAATCTGTTTCAGCGATACGCGATGCTCAGCATATGGCATACGCAGGCCCCGCTAAAAGATGCAGCGCTTCCAGATAACGGTCTCGCGTGCCTTCGATGACGTGTTCCGGAAGATGCGGTGCGGGCGGCTTCTGGTTCCAGGCGATGGAAAGGAGATAATCCCGGACAAACTGCTTGTCGAAGCTGGCCTGGGAACCACCGGGTTTATAGGTATCCTTGGGCCAGAAGCGGGAAGAATCCGGCGTCAGCACTTCATCAATCAATACCAGCTGATCTCCTATAAGACCAAATTCGAATTTGGTGTCTGCAATGATAATCCCCTTTTGAGCGGCCAGTTCAATACCTTTCTGATAAATCGCCAGACTCAGATCCCGAACTTTTTCGGCCAGGGGCTGGCCAATCAGGCGGGCGGTCTGATCGAAGCTGATATTTTCGTCGTGCTGTCCGATTTCCGCCTTGGTAGATGGAGTAAACAGCGGCTGCGGCAGTTTATCGGATTCTACAAGCCCTTCAGGCAGCGAAATACCACATACCGTGCAGGACTGCTGATAAGATTTCCATCCGGAACCGGACAGATATCCCCTGACCACGCATTCCACCGGCAGCGGGCTGGTTTTTTTCACCAGCATGCTCCGGCCCCGAAGTATATCCGCATAGGGTCTGCATACATCCGGATAGGTATCTACATCACCGGAAATTACATGATTCGGCGTCATATCTTTCATGACATCAAACCAGAAGAGTGAAATCTGTGTCAGTACCTTTCCCTTGTCCGGCACCGGATCCGGCATGATGACATCAAATGCGGAAATCCGGTCTGTCGCCACCATCAGCAGCATGTCCCCCAGATCGTAAACATCTCTGACTTTTCCCCGCTGACGCAATGTCAACCCCGGAAAATTTGTCTCCGTAACAGCGTTTTTCATATAAAATACCTTTCTTGCATATTGAATTCATAGTGGATAAATTCCGGCATCCCTTGAGTGAATATCATATATCACTACGCCGCCATTTTCTATATGAATTTTGAAGGCTTCACAACAGGCGGGTGGTGACCGACCGGTCGCTACCCGCCATCGGACGCCCTGCCCTGAAAAAAATATTCTTGACAGAACAATACCAGCACTGTTATTGAACAAAGAACATTATTTACACATTCACTGGTTATTATGATTTTTTCAGCCATTATCATCCTTATTAGCCTTATTATCGTCCTCGTAGTCGGAGTACTTCTCCTCTGCGAGGCGCCTGGTTGATAATGGCCTGATTTTTTCATAAGTTCAGATTTAAAAAAATCCGTTATCAGCCTCCAGCGCTGATAACGGATTTTTTTTTGATACAACCACAATTTTCAGAGGAATATCATGAAAAGCCACAACGTCAAAAAAGGCATCGAAAGGTCTCCGCAACGCTCCCTGTTCAAGGCCATGGGATATACCGACACCGAAATCCAGAGGCCGCACATCGGTATCGCCAACGCCGCCAATGATATCATTCCCGGCCACATTCATCTGAACACCATTAAAGAGGCCGTCAAGGCGGGTGTTCGCATGGCTGGCGGAACCCCTATTGAATTCGGCGTGATCGGCGTTTGCGACGGTATCGCCATGAACCACACCGGCATGAAATATTCCCTGGCCAGCCGGGAGCTGATCGCCGACTCCATCGAAATCATGGCCACCGCCCATGCGTTTGACGCGCTGGTCATGGTCGGCAGTTGCGACAAGATCGTTCCCGGAATGCTGATGGCCGCCGCCCGTCTGAACATTCCGACAATCTTCATCAGCGGCGGCCCCATGCTGGCCGGCATTCATCCCCAAAGCGCCGACGGCCTGAAAAAAGTGGATCTGATCTCTGTATTTGAATCCGTAGGGGCCTTCAAATCAGGCGCGATGACGGAGGATGAGCTTTCCGAAATCGAAGATGCAGCCTGCCCCACCTGCGGCTCATGCGCCGGCATGTTCACCGCCAACTCCATGAACTGCCTGACCGAAGTGATCGGCATGGGGCTTCCGGGAAACGGGACCATTCCCGCGGTCATGGCGGCCCGGATACGCCTGGCCAAAAACACCGGAATGAAGATCATGGAACTCTTGGAAAAAGACATCACCCCCCGGAAGATCATGACGCCTGAAGCTTTCCGGAATGCGCTGACCGTCGATATGGCGCTGGGCTGCTCCACCAACACGGTGCTGCATCTGGCGGCCATTGCCAGAGAAGCCGGAGTGAAATTTGATCTGAATCTGGTCAATGAGGTCAGCCGTTCTACGCCCCATCTGTGCGCACTGAGCCCGGGCGGTCCCCATCATGTCGAAGACCTGAACCGGGCCGGCGGCATTCCGGCCGTCCTCCGAGAATTGTCCGGAGCGGGTCTGATTCATGACGACTGCCTGACCGTCACCGGCAGCCCGATATCCGAGACCATCCGCAGCGCTGTCGTCCGAAATCCCAACGTCATCCGCAGCACGGCGCATCCTTACCACGAGCAGGGAGGGCTGGCCGTCCTGTTCGGCAACATCGCGCCGGACGGGTGCGTGGTCAAACAGTCCGCGGTCAGAGACGAGATGCTGCGCCACCAGGGGCCGGCGCGGGTGTTCGATTCTGAAACCAGCGCCTGTCAGGCTATTCTGGACGGACAAATCCACAAGGGCGACGTTGTGGTCATCCGGTATGAAGGGCCCAAAGGCGGACCGGGCATGCAGGAAATGCTGTCGCCGACATCCGCCATTGCCGGTATGGGGCTGGATGCTCATGTGGCGCTGATTACGGACGGTCGGTTTTCCGGCGGCACACGGGGCGCAGCCATCGGGCATATTTCTCCGGAAGCTGCATCCGGCGGGCCTGTTGCCATTATCGAAGAAGGAGATACTATCGTTATCGACATCCCCGGAAAATCCATCCGCCTCGATGTTCCGGATGCCGTGATTCAACAAAGACTCGCTGTATGGAAACCGGCGCCGCCCAAAATTTCCACCGGATATCTGGCCAGATACGCTCAAAATGTATCGTCAGCCAGCACCGGCGCCGTTATCGAATGACGCTCCGCCACAAAGGACGCCTCAATCACAATTTCAGAGGGAGAGATAGCAACTTATGGAAAACACCGAAAAAACATTGACCGGCGCTCAAATCCTGATGACGGTTCTTCAGGAAGAAGGGGTGGATACCATCTTCGGTTTTCCCGGCGGCGCTGTCATCGACATTTATGATGAGTTGGACAGAACCCCGATCCGCCACATCCTGACCCGGCACGAACAGGCGGCGGTTCATGCCGCGGACGGCTATGCCCGGGCAAGCGGAAAAGTGGGCGTCTGCCTGGTGACATCCGGCCCCGGCGCCACCAACACGGTGACCGGCATCGCCTCAGCTTATATGGATTCAATTCCTCTGGTGGTTGTCACCGGTCAGGTGCCTACCAGCCTGATTGGCAACGATGCGTTTCAGGAAGTGGATATCGTCGGCATCACCCGGCCCTGCACCAAGCACAACTATCTGGTGAAACGCACCGATGATTTATCCAAGGTTCTGAAAGAAGCCTTTCACATCGCCCGATCCGGAAGACCCGGCCCCGTTCTGGTGGATATCCCCAAAGACGTCGCCAAGGGTAAAGCCGTATATTCCCGAATGGATGCAACGCAGATGAAATCCTACAACCCCACGTATCACCCCAACATGCGGCAACTGGAAAAAGTCATTTCCCTGATTCAGGAGGCCAAACGCCCCATGATTTTCGCCGGCGGCGGGGTCATTCTCTCTAAGGCGTCTGCAGAACTCACGGCATTCGCCCGCAAAACCCAGATGCCGGTCACCACATCGCTCATGGGAATGGGCGCGTTTCCCGGAACCGATTCTCTCTGTCTGGGGATGCTGGGCATGCACGGCACCTACCGGGCCAACATGGCGACCAGCGCCTGCGATCTCCTGATCGGCGTTGGCGTTCGTTTCGACGACCGTGTGACCGGAAAGACCGATGCGTTTGCATCCCAGGCCAAGATCGTTCATATTGACATCGATCCGACATCCATCCGGAAAAATGTCCTGGTCACACTGCCGCTGGTGGGCGACTGCAAAATCACCCTTCAGGAGCTGAACCGCATGATCGAACGCATCGATTTCGGAAATATTGCGGAACAACGCCGGGATTGGCTCTCTCAGATCGCCCAATGGAAAGAAACCGGCGCTCTGGACTACGATCAGACCACGATCATCAAACCCCAATACGTGGTGGAAACGCTCTACCGGCTCACGCAGGGAAAGGCCATCATCACCACCGAAGTGGGGCAGAACCAGATGTGGGCCGCCCAGTATTATCATTTTGACGAACCGGATCATTTCATCACGTCCGGAGGGCTGGGCGTCATGGGGTTCGGCCTGCCGGCGGCCATCGGCGCGCAGATCGCTCAGCCGGAACATCTGGTGGTGGATATCGCCGGAGATGGCAGCATTCAGATGAATATTCAGGAAATGGCGACCATCAGGCAATATGGTCTTCCGGTCAAAATCGTCATCCTGAACAACCGGTATCTGGGTATGGTGCGTCAGTGGCAGGAACTGTTCTATGACAAACGCTACAGTTGCACAGACATGGAAAGCGCTCCGGATTTTGTTAAACTGGCAGAAGCGTATGGCGCTTTGGGGCTCAAGGCAACGACTCCGGAAGAGGTTGAATCCGTGCTGCGCGAAGGGCTTGCCGCACCCGGCGCCGCCATCATGGACTTTTGGGTGGATCGTCAGGAATGTGTCTATCCCATGGTTCCCGCCGGCGCTCCCATCACCGAAATGCTGCTGGTATAACCGACAACCCGACAGATGACAGACAGTTGCTGCCATCATGACAGTCATAGGAGGGATTTCAAAGTGACGGAATCAAAACATGTCATCACCATGCTTGTGGACAACCAGCCCGGCGTTCTGGCCAGGGTGGTAGGTCTTTTCAGCGGCCGGGGCTTCAACATTGAAAGCCTCTGCGTGGCTGAAACCACCAGCCCGGAAGTATCGCGGATCACCCTGGTCACGACCGCAGATCCGCTGGTCATGGAACAGATTATCAAGCAGCTCCGGAAACTGATCAATGTCATCAAGGTCCGGGATATGGATAAATCCAAAGCTGTCCAGCGCGAAATGGCGCTGATCTGCGTCCGGACCAAACCGGAACACCGGGCGGAAGTTCTAAGAATCGTGGATATCTTCAGAGGCAAGATCGTGGATACCGGCTCTGAACATTATATTATCGAAGTGACCGGCGATGAAGGCAAACTGACGGCCATCATCAATTTACTCAAACCCATCGGCATCAAGAAAATCGCCCGGACCGGCACGGTCGCCTTGTTTCGGGAGCCTAAATAACCGGACATATCGTCCATTATCTATCATTAATATTAAGGAGAATCGAGTCTCATGGCACAAATCAATTTTGGCGGCGTTACCGAAGAAGTGATTACGGCTTCCGAATTCACCATCGAACAGGCCAGAACCGCATTGGAGAAAGACACCATCGCCATTCTCGGCTACGGCGTTCAGGGCCCGGGGCAGGCGCTGAATTTACGGGACAACGGATTTCAGGTCATTGTCGGGCAGCGCGAAGGCGGCGCTTCCTGGAAGAAAGCTGTCGCCGACGGATTCGTCCCCGGAAAAACCCTGTTTCCACTGGAAGAAGCAGCCCGAAAGGGAACGGTCATTCAGTATCTGCTTTCTGACGCCGGTCAGATGACAGCCTGGCCGCAAATCAAACCCTGCCTGAACCCCGGAGACGCGCTTTATTTTTCACACGGTTTCGGCATCGTGTTCAAAGATCAGACCGGCATCATCCCGCCGGATTTCGTGGATGTGATTCTGGTCGCCCCCAAAGGCTCCGGACGCACGGTGCGCACCAATTTTCTGGCGGGCAGTGGTATTAATTCGAGTTTCGCCGTTCATCAGGATTACACCGGAAAAGCTAAGGAGCGCACCATCGCACTGGGCATCGCCATCGGCTCCGGCTATCTGTTCCCCACCACGTTCGAAAAAGAAGTCTATAGCGACCTGACGGGTGAACGCGGCGTTTTGATGGGGTGTCTGGCAGGCGTCATGGAAGCTCAGTACACACTCCTTCGCAAACATGGACACAGCCCCAGCGAGGCTTTTAATGAAACCGTGGAAGAGCTGACCCAGAGCCTGATCCGTCTGGTGGCGGAAAACGGCATGGACTGGATGTTCGCCAATTGCAGCACCACCGCGCAGCGCGGCGCTCTGGACTGGGCGCCCAAATTCCGGGATGCGGTGGCTCCGGTCTTTGCCGATCTTTATAACAGCGTCATCACTGGCAAGGAAACCCGCAGAACCCTGGAACGCAACAGCGCTCCGGATTACCGCGAAAGACTTCATGAAGAACTGGAAGCCATTCGCCTCTCGGAAATGTGGCAGGCCGGCGCTGCGGTGCGCTCATTGCGTCCGGAAAACCGGAAACTTTGATGGTCTCGTAAAAAGTCAATTTTCAGACGGCTTCGTAATTCCATTTTGCTTTCAAAATGATATTCCAGCAAGCATTCGGACTGAGACCGCGAAAGCAAGCGAGCAGCGATGAGACTGTACATTCAGTACGTCGAATCGCGGCACAGCGAAGCT